>JALSPV010000027.1 GCA_026985775.1 Candidatus Aenigmatarchaeota archaeon | reverse complement strand
AAACTCTATTCCACCCTCGTAAAACTTTTGGAGAAACGAAATTGGCTTAGAATGCACTGTAATGAAAAGGTCTGATGTGATAATTATACCAAGAGGTATAGTAAAAATTTTCTCTCCCTCATACACAGGAACTCTAACTATTACAACCACGCCATCCTTAATTTGTTCAGAGCTTATCCTCGGCACTTCGTCTTCATCGAGACAATCGAGAATCACATCTCTTGGTATCTCCGTACTTTTAACAAGTAGCGAAATCTCGCCCTCGTCCTCGCTAGGTGCTTCTAAATCAACCCAACAATCTTTGTTTATTCTTTTACTCTTACAGGTATTTCCTTTTCATTTTCCTTTTTTAGAATCCTGAGCATACTAATGGTTTAAAATGTTATCTTTAAAACTTTACACTATGGTCTTCGAACTCTTGCATAAGAAGGTAAGAGAGCTTTTGAAAATAAGAGGTTTTGAGAGTCCTACCCCTTCCCAAAAAATGGCTCTTCCAGAAATACTTTCCGGGAAAAACACACTTATAGTAAGCCCTACTGGTTGTGGAAAAACCGAAGCAGCATTACTTCCTGTATTAAGCATAGTCCTTGAAACAAAAGCCAAACCAATAGCAGTGCTTTATATAACTCCGCTGAGGAGCTTGAACAGAGATATGCTTTCTCGCATTTTGTGGTGGTGTAAAGAGCTTGAAATTGGAGTTTGCGTTAGACACGGAGACACAAGCAAACATGAGAGAAAGCTTCAGAGCGAAAATCCTGAGGAAATTTTTATAATAACACCAGAGCAGCTTCAGGCAATGCTTACAGGAAAAAGATTACGAGAACACTTGAAAAATGTTAAATGGGTTATAATTGACGAGCTCCATGAACTTATCGAAAATAAGCGTGGTGTTCAGCTTTCTATAGCCCTTGAGAGGCTGAAGAAAATTTCAGGAAAATTTCAAATAATAGCTCTTTCAGCAACCATTTCACAACCAGATAAGGCTGCGAGATTTATAGGTGCTGAAAGAATAGTTGTAGCGGAAGAGGAAAAGCACAAAAAAGCGTTTGTTCTTTGTGCAAAACCAGAAAACAGAGATATAGAGCTTTCGGAAAAGCTTTATGTAGAACCTGAAAGCATTGCAAGAATAAGGCTTCTTAGAAAAATAACAGACATTAATAAAAGCGTACTTGTCTTCACAAATACACGAGAAACTGCAGAAGTTTTGAGTTCAAGGATAAAAGCCCTTTTCAAAGATTTTCAACATGAGGTGCACCACTCTTCGCTTTCGAGAGAAGCAAGAATAAGTGCAGAAGAGCTTTTTAAAGCTGGTAAGCTGAAGGCTTTAATCTGTACTTCTTCACTTGAACTTGGCATAGATATTGGAAGCGTTGAATGTGTTATTCAGTATATGTCTCCTAGACAGTGCACAAAGTTTGTGCAGAGAATGGGAAGAAGCGGGCATGCACTTGGAAAAGTTTCAAAGGGAATAATTCTTGCTGGAGATGGTGATGATATTTTTGAATCCGCTGTAATAGCAAAACTTTCTCAGGAAGGGATACTTGAAGAAATAAATGTTTACGAAAACGCCCTTGATGTTCTCGCCCACCAGATTATAGGAATGCTAATAGAAGGTTATAACTCAAAAAAGGAAATTTACGAGGTTATTACAAAGGCCTATCCATTCAGAAATCTTGAATACGAGGAGTTCGAAGAGATTATTGAACTTCTCGAAGAGCTGCAGCTTTTGAAAAGCATTGAAACAAAAATAACAAAAACGAGAAGAGGACTGCTATATTATTTTGAAAATTTAACCACCATCCCGGATATCGCACAGTATAAGGTAATAGAGCTTGGCACAAACAGAAAAATCGCGATGTTAGATGAAAGCTGGGTAAGCGAATATGGTGAGCATGGAGTTACTTTCATAGTCAAAGGCTCTCCCTGGAGGATTGTTTCCATAGAAGATAACAAGGTAATTGTAGAGCCTTGTGCAAGTATAGATTCCGCGGTTCCTGCATGGGAAGGAGAGCTGATTCCTGTCTCTCAAAAAGTTGCTGAAGAGGTTGGAAAGCTAAGAGAAAAAATAGCATCCTTACTTAATGAAAGAAAAGAAAATGCAATAAGAGAGATAATAAAATGTTATTGTGTTTGCAAAAACTGTGCAGAGGAAATGTTGAAGCTTGTTAAAAAACATGTTTCCAAACATCCTTTACCAAATCATGAAAGAGTTCTTCTTGAGTGTGGAAAAGATTATACAATACTTCATCTCTGTGCAGGGACAAAGATTAATGAAACTATAGCAAAGACTCTTGCGTGTTATCTTGCAGCGGAATATGGAGAAAGCGTTGAAGTTAAGGCTGATGCATATAGAGTAATCTTTCGCGGATGTTCTGGAGAGGTTGTGAAGAAATACCTTTTCTCTATAAACCCAGAAGATGTTGAAGAGCTTTTAAGAGCATACCTTAAAAACTCTGGGATTTTTATTCACCGTTTCCTTCATGTTGCAAAAAGGTTTGGTGCAATAGAAAAGCATGCAAAATATGAAAAAATAAGAATTAGAAAACTTGTTGAAGCCTTTGAAAATACTCCTTTAGATCGCGAAGCTTTTCGCGAACTTTTCCATGCAAAACTCGATGTTATTGGTGCAAAACACATATTTGAGAAAATTCAAAATAGTGAGCTACAATTCGTCACAACAAAAGCGTTAAGTGCTTTTGGAGAGATTGGTTTGAGAAAATATCTTCCAGATATCGTCTTACCCGAAAAAGCAGAAAAAAGGATTTTTGAGGCGTTTAAGAAACGTTTGTTTTCAACAAGGCTTTTACTCATTTGCGCAAACTGCGCAAAGTTTTTCGCTGAAATAACACCATACATTCTTCCAGAACATTTTGTTTGTCAAAAATGTGGATCGAGACTTTTATGCATAGTAAAGGACTCTTCTTTAAAAGCGCGCACTATATCGTTGCTCAAAAAAAGGTTGTGCGGAAAAGAGCTTAGTGAAGAGGAAAAACTCTTTCTCAAAAAACTCATGGAAAGCGCAGAGCTTTATTTGAACTACGGAAAAAAAGCATGTATTGTTCTCGCAGGAAGAGGAATAGGAGTTACAACAACAAAAAGGATTTTGAGTAGAATGCACGCAAGTGAAGAAGTTTTGTTAAAAGATGTTTTTGAAGCGGAGAGACAGTTTATAAGAACGAGAAAATTCTGGGGTTAAACTCTTGAAATAAATTCTTTCAAAACCACTGTAACTTTTTGCGAAAGCTCGTTGGTTTTTTGCTATTATTTCTTCTGCACTTGGAGTTGTCTGATTTATTCCACACGCATAATTTACACCCACCTATGCTTGCTATCTTCATTCCAAGTTCATTTGCAATAACACATTCTCTCGCATGCGTCATGCCTACCATATCAGCACCAAGAATTTTCAGCGCTCTTATTTCTGCTTTTATCTCAAGTCTTGGTCCAAGAGTTTGTGCATATGTTCCACGGTAAACCGCGGTATTTTGAGAAAATTTTCTCGAGTAACTCCTGATAAGGCGCATGATAAGGTGCGTGCATCTCTACGTGTGTACAGGCTTTTCTTTAAAGCATTCGTAAATCGTTTCTATTTTTCCAGTAAAATCTATGAAATCATCTATTATTGCTATACACAGTATTTTCCAATTTTCGTTGATTATACCAACCGAATGCACTGTTATAACATCCTTCACTCCTTTTTTATGTAGAAAAAGGAAAATCTCCTTTTAAAACGATACGCTCCCAAGAGAAACAAAGAGAATAACCGCCTCGGTAAAGGCAATTTTCACCATTACACCTCTGGCTGCGGAATCTCTTTTGGTAGACCCTTTCTTTCTCTTATTTTGAGAATGGCCGTATCTCTAAGATCTTTCGGTACTGGTTCAAAAACAACATCTATTAATGATTGAAAACCTCTTCCTCCCGTTGCAGATTTTAGAGCAGACTCGAAACCAAAGAGCTGTGAAACAGGTATTTTTGCGGTGATTACTGCGCTTGCTTCTTCCTGTTCTATGTTTATTATTTCTCCTCTTCTGTTGTTTATCTCAGCAGTAACGTTTCCTATGTAATCCTGTGGTGTATCTATTCTCACTATCTGCTTTGGTTCGAGGAGTGTTGCATCCGCTTTGAGCATAGCTTGATGTATTGCGTAACGCACAGCCGGTATAACCTGTGCTGGTCCTCGGTGGACGGCATCTTCGTGAAGTACAGCATCAACAAGCTTGACTATTATTCCTGCAACAGGCTCTTTCGCAAGAGGCCCTTCATCTACAGCTGTTTTGAATCCTTGCTTTACAAGCTCTATGGCCTCGTTCAAATACTGTACTCCTTTTGTGCAGTCAAGAAACATGCAGTGGTTGTAAATGAGCACAACATTCTTCGCGTCTTCTTTATCCATTCCGAGCTCTATGAGCTTCTGTCTTAGTTCAAGATCTTTCTTTCCTTTTACCTCACCTTCTCTTATCTTGCCTTCAACGAGCGCGTGATAAATTTCTTTTGGCATTGGCTCTACTGTTATGTAAAACTTGTTATGTTTGTTTGGAGATTTTCCTTCTACAACAGGAGACTTGCCCTTAACTGTTTCACGGTAAACAACTATGGGTGGAGAAACTATTATTTCGATGCCCTTTTCTTTTATCTTATTCTCCACTTTTGCTTCAAGGTGAAGCTCTCCCAGACCAGAGATCAAAATCTCTCCTGTTTCATGGTTTATCTCAACTTTAAGCGCGGGATCCTCTCTTGCGAGAATCTTAAGAATGTTTATAAGTTTTGGTAAATCTTGTGGGTTTTTGGGTTCAATTGACTTTGTTACAACTGGCTCGAAAATGTGTTTTATGGCTTCAAACGGTTCTATTTTTTCATCTGGCGAACATATCGTTTCGCCTATGAAAGCTTCTGAAAGACCTGTAATACCAACTACATTACCAGCTCCTGCATAGTCGATTGGTATTCTCTTGTCGGCTATGAAAGTTGTTACCTGCTGTATTTTCTGAGTAACACCCTTATTTACAAGATACACATCTTGTCCAGCTTTAAGTGTACCGGAAAATATTCTTGCGGTAGAAACAAGCCCAGCATGCGAATCGTAAACAACTTTTGTTATTACTCCAGCAAGTTTTCCTTTTGGATTACATACAACAAGATCTTTACCCACATCAGAGTTCAAATCACCTGTCCAAATTCTCTCTATTCTATACTTCTGCGCATCAACCGGAGAAGGCAAATGCTTTATGACCATATCTAGAATAACAACATGTAAAGGTGCTTTTTTCGCGAGTTCTTCATCCTTATCCTGTGAACAAAGTTCGATTATGTCTTTGAATGTAACACCGGCTCTTTTCATAAAAGGTACTGAAATGGCCCATTTTCTTAGAGCTGAACCAAATGCCACACTTCCATCTTCTACACGAACCATGAACTTGTCTTTAAACTGCGGTTCAACATGTTTCTGAATGAATTTGTTTACTTCTATTACTATTTTTGCAAGTCTCTGCTGGAGCTGTTCAGGCGTGAGCTTGAGCTCTTTTATGGCGCGATCAACTTTGTTTATGAAAAGCACCGGTTTAACGCGCTCAGCAAGTGCTTGCTTTAGAACGGTTTCTGTTTGGGGCATTATACCTTCAACTGCACATACCACAACCACAGCCCCATCTACAGCACGCATTGCCTGAGTAACATCTGCACCGAAGTCAACGTGCCCTGGAGTATCAAGAAGATTAATTAAATACTTTTCTCCTTCATATTCGTGGGCCATTGTAACCGTGGCACCATAAATAGTCATAAGTCTTTCTCTCTCTTGTTCATCTATCCAAGTTAGCATTCTTTCCCCAACAAGCTCAGACGAAATCAGCCCAGCACCAGCAATAAGATTATCTGTAAGAGTTGTTTTTCCATGATGAATATGAGAAACTATACCAATATTTCTTATTCTTTCTGGTTTATCCATCAGTTTCTGTACACGTTGTTTAAAATCTTCCTTTGCCATGAAAACCACTCATTGGAAAAAAGCTATTTAAATTTTTCATTCAGTGTAAAAATTCTTTCTCTCATAGCTTCGCTTTATTACCGACAACGAGGCAAAATCCATAAAAATTTTATTAACGCCACAAGCTATTAACCTTTTATGAAAAGATATTTTCCGCAAAAAGAGGAAAGCATACCGAGAAAAACGATTAAAGAATACAAAAAACTTTTAGCAAGGCTTAAAAAGGAGATTCAAAAAGTCGTTGTTGGACAACACGAGGTTATAGAGCAGGTTATAATCTCTCTCATATGCGATGCACACGCTCTCTTAGAAGGTGTACCTGGACTTGCAAAATCTTTGCTCGTAGAAACACTTTCTCGATGCATAACTGGCACAACGTTTAGAAGAATCCAGTTCGTACCAGATATGCTTCCTTCAGACATTCTTGGAGTGAATGCATTCAACCCTGCAACAGGAAACTTTTACATAATAAAAGGTCCTATATTCGCGAATTTCATCTTGGCAGATGAAATAAACCGCGCACCGCCAAAAACCCAAGCAGCTATGATGGAAGCCATGCAAGAGAGAAAGATTAACATACACAAGGAAGAGTTTCTTTTGGATCGTCCATTCCTTGTTCTAGCTACTCAAAACCCCCTTGAGCAGCAAGGAGTTTATCCTCTACCAGAGGCTGTTGTTGACAGATTTTTCATGAAAATACTTGTAGATTATCCTAAGTGGGATGAGGAAATGGAAATCCTAGATAGAAATACGCTTGTTAAGTACAATATTTTCGAAGATGTTAAACCTGTGATGGATAAGCAAACCATTCTTGCGATGCAAAGAGATGTACGAAAGATTTACGTCTCCCCACCTGTTAAAGAGTATATCCTGAAAATAGTTACGGCGACAAGAAAAAAAGATGAAAAAGTAAAGTATTCAAAGTACATACGTTACGGGGCTTCTCCGAGAGGAAGTATTTCGCTCGCACTGGCAGCAAGAGCTGTTGCGATTATGGATGGAAGAGACTTTGTTGCCCCAGGTGATGTAAAGCTCGTTGTACACCCTGTTTTAAGACACAGAATAATACTTAACTACGAGGGAAAGGCAGCTGGAATAAGCACAGACGAAATAATAAACGAAATTCTCGATGAGGTAGAGGTTCCTTGAAAGAAAATAATCGAGTTTTAAACATATCTGTTCCAGATTTCCGCGAGCTATGGAAAAAAAGCGTGCTAAATGCTTGGAAGCTTGTTGAGCTCCTAAAATTTCAGTTCATTTATTACAAGATCATAACGGGTAGGGGAATAGAGTTTGATAGATTAAGAGAATATACAGAAAATGACGATGCGCGCTTTATAGACTGGAACTCTTATGCGAGAACCGGAAAACCACATGTAAAAATCTTCAAGGAAGAGAGGAAACTCAATATAATTTATGTTGTTGACCTTTCTACAACAATGACACTTGGGACAACTGAAATGGTCAAAAATGAATATGCCGCTCTGTTGGTAACAACACTTGCTCTTGTTTCACATATACTTGGAGACAGGGTTTGTTTAATAGGCTTTTCGGATGAGATTAAAGTTTTTATAGATCCTTCATTAACTATCGAGACTGTTTTGCAAATTGCAAGAGTTCTTTGTAAAAAAGAAATTTATGGTGGAGAAAAGAAATGGGGATGTATAACCTCCCCTATTCTCGAAACATTTCCTCCAGACTCTTTCATTTTTATCATTTCAGATTTCATAGGAGAAAAAACACAACTTTATGATTTTGTTCTTAAAGCAGCAAACAAGTTTGAAGGAGTCGCAGGAATTATGGTACGAGATCCTTTAGATAGCTACATTCCCGAAGGCATCGGAAAAATTTATGTTCAAGACCCTGTTACAGGGAAAATATCCCTTGTTGATGCCGATAGAATAAGAGATGAATTTAATAAAAAAACAAGAGAAGAAGAAGCAGAAATTATAGAAAAGTTTATCGAAGCTGGTGCGTTATTTGCGAAAACTCATACCAACGAAATGAATATGGTTAAGCTAATCCTCGAACTTTTCGGTGAAAGGCTATGGAAATGAATTTGTTTGGTGTTAAAATTGCAATTACCCTCCCTTCACGAAGCCTTGGAATGTTAATTTTACTTCTGGGAATAGTTACTGTTTCTTATCTTTTAATGACGAAAATGCGCAAAGAACGCGTGCTAAAATTTGCAAACTTTTACACGTTGAAAAAAGTTCACGGATATAAGTCAATAGTTCCAAGTATATGGATATTGATCACAAAACTTTTTATTGTAACTCTTCTTTTTCTTGTTGCAACAGATTCAATAGAAATAAGCATGGTAAAACCAGTTGCAAATACAGATTTCTGTATAGCAATAGATGTTTCCCAAACAATGCTTTTACCAGACTATTCTCCAAACCGACTCGAGTTTGTTAAAAAAACTGTTGAAAACTGGCTCGACGAACTTCCAGGAGCATCGAAAATATGCGTTCTTAAATTTGCCGATAGTGCATCTCCTGTTGTCCCACTTACAGAAGATATTTTCGATGTAAGAAAGAAAATAAAAAACATCGGAATTGCCCCCAATGACACAGGTACAGCACTTGGAGAAGCAATAGCTCTCGGTAGCTCCATGCTTGCTCAAAGCGATAAGCAAAGATTTTTAATTTTAATAACGGACGGAAAGAATAATGCTGGAAGAAGCCTCGAAGAAGCTCTGAAGACAGCAAAAGAAAAAAATGTGATAGTTTATCCAATAGGAATCGGAATTACAAATGAAACAAAAGAAATATACCAACAACTTGTAAATATAGCGAAGAAAAAAGGAATAAAATTTAGCTTTCCTGAACTTGATACAGAACAATTGAAAATGATAGCAAGAGAAACAGGAGGAAAGTTCTTCTTTGTAACAAACGAAAAAGCGTTTAAAGAAGCGATGAAAAATGTACTTGTGAAAAACGAGAGAATTCCGTTAAACTCAGACTACTATGTTCTACTCTTCATTTCATTACTTGTTGCTCTTGAGCTTTTGGTGTTCTCTAAGTTTGGTGCTGTATAAAACTTTAAAGTTTTTTCTGTGGAAATAATATATAAGGTGAAAAATTTGAAAGAAAAAGAAAGCTCACTAAAATCTTTTATCAAATTCTCAAAGAAGCGGATTATTGTCCAGAAAAAGCACAGGAAATTATTACAGAAGAATACCACGCAAGTCCTTCTATAATGTTCTATTTTTTCAAATTGCTCGACAGGTGGAATGAGTGGCAAAAACTTGAAAAAATGGGCGGAAGAAATAATTATAACCTTTGGAAATGGATGGAAGAAAACAGATAGTATGGTGGGGCCGCCCGGATTTTTGCAAAAAGCTTCGAACCGGGGTCAACCGGTGTCTCCGATTTCATCGCGCTTTGCTCAAAGCACCAGCAACCGCTGGAGCCGGCCGTCCTGCCACTAGACTACGGCCCCACATCTTTAGCAAATTTGTGTACACCAAGAAATATAAAAACTATCCCCAAAATTTCTTTATAAGGAGATCCTATTCCGAATATCCTGTCTTTTGAAAGAAAAATAAGTAAACAACCTAAAACTATGAAAATCACCGATAAAAACACTCCGAGTATTTTTAAAAGTGTGGATGGCTTCACCATTTTTTCACCAAAACCTTTCTAAACCTATTTTCTCCTCAAGAGATATAAAGGTAAATGCTTTTCTAAGAGGCAATGCAACATTGTAAATTCTTGTTTTTCCTATCTCAGCGTATACACTTCCGTGGTGAGCATGACCATGAATTGCTATATCTGGTTGTGTTTCAGCAATAACCTTTTCCATTTTTACTGAGCCAAGGAAGGGGTATTTACTTTTTTCCTCTCCTTTAAGGGTTTTGTAACTCGGTGCGTAATGCGAAAAAACCACAGTAATATCCGCTTTTTCCTTTGCCTGTAAAATGAGCTTTTTTAATTGCTTTATCCTTTTTTCATAAATCTCTTTGATGTTTGGAATATGTCTTTTCTGCCATGGAGTTGGTGAATCTATTACACCCTGGGAACCTATGAAGGCTATGGTTTTTCCATGAAATTTTTCGATGAGAATTTCTTCTTCCAGAAATTTTACATCGCCTTGCTTTTTAAGAGCATCTCTTACATCTTCGTATTCTTCGTTTCCAAAACATGCGAGAATTTTAATTTCCTTTCCAAAATTCTCGCGAATAAGGTTTATAACAACAGGAAACTGTCTCGCATCTCCACGGTTTATGATATCTCCAGCTAGTATTACAAAACATGGTCTTTTATCGTTTGCATTTTTCAAAGCACTGTGAAAAAGTTCAGAAAATCTTGGGTAGTGTACATCTGAAATCGCTGCAATAAGCATTAATTTTCTTTTCTTTGAAAACCTTTAAAGTTTTAAATTATAGTTTTTCATCATGGAGCGCTATACAGCTGTGGAAAAAAAGATATGTGAAATAAACGAAGAGGATAAAAGGGTAAGAATTCTCGGTACGGTCGTAGATTTTCAGGGAAACACCATAATAGTGGATGATGGTACAGGAAAAGCTAATGTTGTTTTCAAAGAGCCTGTAGATTTAGAAATTGGTGAAATTGTAAAAATTATAGGAAGGGTTTCAAAAACTCAAGAGAAGGGTTTGCTCATTTACGGAGAATGCGTACAAAAATTGAACGGCTTCGAGGTAAATTTATATAGAAAAGCGAGAGAAATACTCAAAAAGGTGATGGAAGATGTTCAGAGGGCTTACAACGAATGTGAACCTTCTTAAGAATAGTATTGCCGCAATAGCACAGCTTATAGATGAAGCTGTCTTCAAGATCACACCAGAAGGTATAGAACTCGTTGCAGCTGATAGGGCAAAGGTTGCAGCAGTTGATTTCAGATTAAGCAAAGACGCCTTTGATGAATACGAATGTACAGAAGAAGAAATAAAGGTTGGATTAAACCTCGAGGAATTATTAACAGCAATAAAGCGTGCAAAGAAAACAGAAGATATAGAGCTAAAGGTAGACGATAGTAAGACTAAGTTTGAAGTGGTTATAAAGGGTAGAGCGATAAGAAGTTTTACAATACCTGTTCTGGAACTTTCGGAAGAAGAGCTTCCTCCAATAGATAGGTTACAGTTTTCTGCAAAAGCAGAAATTGATATAGATATTTTAAAGCAAGGTATAGACGATGCAAAAGATGTTGCTGATGCCGTAATTTTCAAAATATCTCAAGATACTTTTGAGATAATCGCAGAGAGTGATTCTTCACGCCTACACTTAAAAGTTAATACAGGTGAAGATCCTTCATTAATCACAGAAGGCGAAGCAAGAGCAAGATACCCTGTAGATTATCTCAAAAAATTTATGAAGGCAGCACCTCTTGTAGATAGAGTTACAATAAAAATGGGAACTGATTATCCAATGAGAATGGAGTTTGATGCAGGAACCCTTAAACTTGCACTAATCCTTGCACCAAGAGTAGAGGAGTAAAATAAAGTTTGATTTTTGCTTATATTTTTATTAGTTTTAACCTCCTTCTCCGCCTTCTGAAATCATCCACCATATTGCACCAACTATTACTATAATGAAGAATAGCGTATTCCAGCTTATGTTGAAAATTCCCGCGCTCCTCCAACCCAAGAGTTCTAACCCCCCCGCCGAAACAAATATCGCGGCTGCTATTACTATTAGCGCTAGAAAAATTATTTTTGCAACACTCGAGTGCTCATGTGGTTTTTGACCTCCTATTTTCACACCCATCATCTCCACGAAAACGAGAAAACTCAAAAGAGTTATTATCACAAGAAGCATATCACTTGTTACCTGGGAAAGCACGGCAAGAACCGAAAGTGGATTGCTCATAAGCACGAAGAAGCCAGCAACAAGGGCTATTATGCTTCTGGCTGCTTTAGATTGTGGAATGCCAGCCTGGCTTAATACACCGTAAACAACAGCGTATGTAAGAAGCCAGAGAAGTATTTCTGGAAGTGTTATGGTCGCTATATCAATACCCATTGTCATTTTATCCACCTCCTCCTTCTTTAGCCAATAACCATATTATTATTCCTGCAAATATAAAAAATAATGCCATAGTAACTATAGCTTCAGGTACTCTTATTGCTGTACCAAATACGGAGCTTCCACCACTCGCTAAAAACGAGAAAAATGTTATCACGGCTATTATAACAAGCACTATGTTTGCATGTTTTTCCATTAATTCAAGGCTCTTTATTCCAAGGAGTTCAAGGAAAATTACAACAAGCAAAAGAGCGAAACCAACGACTATCATGGTTGTTACCATATGCATTATTATCACCGGTATTGCTGTTCCAGCAGAAGCAAGCATAACTAAAAAACCTACGGCAATTGAAATAGATCCTCTTGCACTGTAAGATTCTGGCATTTTAACCTTTGTAAGGACACCGTAAACTATTGCCATCGTCAAAACCCAAACAAGTATTAAGTCAAATCCTTGTTGTCTAAGTGTTATGAGCATCTCTTCGAGGACGCTCATTTCTTTCTACCTCTTTTTTTGTTTTCATACTCTTCCTCAAAGGAACTTAGAAATTCTATTAGTTTTCTTATTTCGATTCTTTCTATGATTCTTCTCAAAAGCCATAGCTCGCGAAAGATGAGCATGCCTGCAAGCATCGCC
>JALSPV010000026.1 GCA_026985775.1 Candidatus Aenigmatarchaeota archaeon | reverse complement strand
TTCGGTAAGCTCACGCAGCCTTTCAAGGCTTAAAGAAAGGTGAACCCCGCGCTTAGAACTCGCTAATTCATGTATCTCGTCTATTATAACCCATTTTACTGTTTTTAGCATCTCTCTAAACTTTGGGGCATTTAGCATTATGGCTATGCTCTCTGGGGTTGTTATCAAAATATGCGGCGGTTTTCTCAATTGTTTTGCTTTTTCACTTGGTAGAACATCACTCGTTCTTACGGCCACGCGAATCTCTGCGAGTTCTTTTCCATATTTTTCTTTTCCTATTTTTCTTATCTCGCTCAGTGGAATTTCGAGGTTTCTCTTAACATCGTTATTAAGTGCCTTCAAAGGCGAGATGTAAATGCAGTAAATTTTGTCTTCAAGCTTACCTTTTTCGGCAAGCACAAAAAGCTCGTTGATTATAGTTAAAAACCCCGCGAGTGTTTTCCCACTTCCTGTTGGTGCAGTAATAAGTGCATTCTTTTTCTCGTGAATAAGGCGCAGGCTAAACTGTTGCGGTGGTGTAAGCTCTTTAAATCTCGAGTAAAACCACTCTTTTACGTAAGGAAGGAAAAATTCAGGTAGGCGTTTGTCCCTTTTTCTCTTATCCGCGAAAACTATTGGCATAAGCGTATTTGTTAACATAAGGTTTCATAAAGCTTTTTTAAAAAGACTTTTCAATTTTTCGATTTCCCTAACATAAGCTTCGTAACCTCTTTCGGTAATTCTCACAACTGTTCTGACTCTGCACCTTATGATGCTTTTTCTTCTCTCGATATACCCAACCTTCTCCAGTCTTGCTAAATGTGTACTCAAGCTCCCCCAGCTTATCCCTGTAAATTTCACGAGCGAGGATTCCGTCATTTCCCGGAAGATGAAAAGAGCCGTCATGATAAGAATTCTCTTCGGGTGAACTATGTTTTCGTCAAACATAACTCTTCAGCCCGGAAAAAAATGTAAATGGCTATGCCAAAGTACACCAGCATCATCATTGCAGCACAAAGTAGCTGAGAAGCCATTAAAATTTCGAAAGTTTCTTTTGCTCTGTACAGAGGAACGAGTACAAGCACACTCAATAGTATAGCAATGCCTGAATAGAGCGTTGCTTTCGTTCTTTCCCTTGTATAAATCCAGTATAGTAAAAATCCTGCCCCAAGAGACGGATACCATATCGTTGCAAAGTAAATTGGAGGTACCTTCCACCATAAAGGAACTAAACCGTAGAAAAGAGCAAATGGCAAGCAAAACAGCAATATACCTTTTTTCCACCTTTTTTTTACTGTCTTTTCCATGAAGAGATAGTATTTCCAGAAACGATTTAGCACAACGCCTCCGAGAAAGCTCGGAAATATAACAAAAACAAGAGTATAAAACCCAATCGAAGCCTTTAATCCAAAAAGAATGAGTGCATTTCCAAGGCAAATCATCGAGCCAAAAATCATACCAAAAACTACCCAGCCAAGAGCGGAAATGATATATCTTCTGTAGGCTTCGAGTTTTAAAGCGATATCTCCAAGTTTTATCATTTCTTTCTCTTCCATGTTTCTCAATTTTCACAAGAAGCTTAAATAAAAGTATGAAACTCTTAAGTTAAGAGTAAAAATCTTGAGTCAGTCAGTATTTTTCAACCCCGTAAAATTTTCATCATTTCTTTCTTACTCAATTTTTGTCTGTGTTTTTGGTTTTCCCAGATTTTTATGAAAGTATAGAAATATTCACCGAGCTCGTAAGGATTTCCGAATACCACAGTGTGCTTTCTAACTACTTCTATTTTGAGGTAGAGCGGCAGTTCCTCAAAAATGTATACATCATATTTTTTCCCAAAAACGTCAACTCTTCTGAAAACTTCTCTTAAAATTTCTCCTGGTTTTTTTCGAGGAGCCACTATACAAATATCTATGTCGCTTTTTTCCCCTCTTGTCCCTTCAGATGCAGAACCAAATAGCAAAATACCAAGGACTTTACCTTTAAGAAATGAAAAATCACGAGCAACAGCTTTTATAATTCTTTCTAAATCTTTGTTTTTAACCATTCTTTAACCACCCTGAGAAATTTTTCTACTTCAGGTAAAAGGGTTTCTATTGAGTTAAAAGCTATTTCATCACTTAAACCGTTATATTCGTGAACTATCCTGTTTCTCAAGCCATTCAATTCTTTTAATACAAGTGCCAGATCGTGAGAGATGATACCTCTTTCCTCCAGTACAGAAATGTTTGTATAATCATCTCTCGGCACTTCTTTTTCGTCTTTGAGAAGCATAGCAACCAAATCCATGCAACATTCTATTATCTCTTGCACGGCTTTGTAGCACGCCAGCCTCGTTTTTTCATCAAAGAAAAAAGACTCTTTCCAAGCGTTAAACTCTGAAATTCTCTTCTCCGCATGTTTTATCTTTTGAAGGTAACGTTTTTTTCTGATTTCTTCCATAAAAATAAGTAGAAGGTGAAATAATAAAATTTTGTAAAATGTTAAATTCTTCACACATTTTTAAATCCATTTTACCATTTCTGTGATTATGATACCAGTAATTTACCACAAGCTTTGCAGGGTTTGTAAAGGAGATTTGCGTTCAGAAGAAATTTTGAAGAACACGTGTGAAAAGAAGAACTTACCACTTTGCTGGAGCAAGGTTGATGAAAGGGTCAAGGAGTTTGAAGAGTTTTTTGAAAAAATTGTTGGGAAGCCGAGAAGCGTGCAGAAATTCTGGACAAGGCGAGTGTTAAGCTTTGAAAGCTTTGCTGCTGTAGCTCCAACTGGTATAGGCAAAACTTCTTTTGGTATGGCAATGTCTTTGTTTCTTGCAAAAAAGGGTAAGCGTTGCTACATAATTCTTCCAACAACAATTTTAGTAAGGCAGGTTATAGAAACCATTCAAAAATACTGCAAAAAAGCTAACATTAAAGTGGAATTTAACTCAGGAGCAGGAGAAGGCAATAATGCGCTAAACATTGTTTATTATCATAGTTCTCTTAGAAAAGAAAAGGAAAAAATAATTTCCCTGATTGCACAAAAGAGGTTTTCGATACTCGTTACAACAACACAGTTTCTTGCACGAGAATTTAATGCACTTCGCAATTGCATTTTCGATTTCATCTTTGTTGACGATGTTGACGCTGTACTTAAATCTTCAAGAAATGTCGAGAGAATTCTCCATTTGCTAGGCTTTAGGTTTATTAATGGAAAATGGATAGGAAAGGCAAAAGGTGTGCTAATGGTTTCAACAGCCACAGCCAAAAAGGGGCAAAAAGTAAGGCTTTTCAGAGAGCTGCTAAACTTTGATGTCGGAACTTCTACGCATGCAGTAAGAAATGTTGAAGATATAGCTGTTAATGAAAAGTCTTTCGAAAGACTCTGTGAAATTCTTGATAAAATGGGTAAAGGTGGTATAATTTACGCAAGTAGCAGTGATGAAGCCCAAGAACTTTATGAGAAACTGAAAGAAAAATACAGAATAGGAATAGTCACTGCAGAGAAAAAAGTAGATTTTGAAAAGTTTGAAAAAGGCGAGCTTGATTATTTAATAGGTGCAGCATATTATTATGGAACTTTGGTTCGTGGGCTTGATTTGCCTGAAAAAATAAGATTTGTTGTTTTTTATGGTGCACCTGTTTTCAGGGTAAGAGTAGAGGATGTTGAAAGCACATCTCCAGGAGTAATAAGGTTGCTTGCGTTTCTCTTTGCAAAGGATGAGCGTGTAAAAAAGTATTTGCCATATATTTACAGGATTCGAGAAGGTTCGGAGCAGATGAATGAACTTAAGCAGATATTAAAGGAGTTAATGGAAAAAATTTCCGCTGAACAAATAGAAGCAAAAGATGTTGTGCTGAGAAAGGGAGAAATAATTTTTCCCGATGTGAGAACTTACATTCAGGGCTCTGGAAGGACATCGCGATTATTTGCTGGTGGAATAACAAAAGGTGCGAGTTTTTTAATGGAAAACGATGAAGAAGTTCTTAGGGCATTTATTGAAAGAGCAAAATATTACGATATTGAGTTTAAAAGCGAGGCTGAGGTTGATTTTGAAACCCTTCTCAAAGAAATAGAGGAAACAAGAAACCTTTTCAAGAAAAGAAGAGAAGCACCTGATATAGTTAAACCTACTTTGTTCATAGTTGAAAGTCCAACAAAGGCAAAACAAATAGCAAGATTCTTTGGTCAACCAAGCGTGAAGGTAATTTCTTATAACGATGAGCTATCTCTCGTGGCTTACGAAGTTCCTACTCTGGAAAGAGTTTTGCTTGTAACAGCGAGCTTAGGGCATATAACAGACCTTATAACCGATCGCGGTTTTCATGGAGTTGAAACAAACGGAAAGTTTGTTCCAATTTACGCGAGTATAAAAAGATGCAGAAAATGCGGTTACCAGTTCACTGAAGAAAGCGAAAAGTGTCCAAGATGCGAAAGCGAAGAAATAGATGATTCAAAAAGGAGAATAGCTGCTCTAAGAAGGCTCGCAAAAGAAGCCGGATATGTTATAATAGGTACAGATCCTGATTCAGAAGGAGAAAAGATTGCATGGGACTTG
>JALSPV010000025.1 GCA_026985775.1 Candidatus Aenigmatarchaeota archaeon | reverse complement strand
AAAAGGATGAAAGCAAAAATAGTTGCAGTGGATGTATATCACACCATACTCGATTCTACTCAGGGCTTGTTGATGTATCTCGGTATAAATCCACCAGCACCGAAAATAGCGGCAAAGTATGTAAGGCAACATCTTGTCAAAGCTGGGTTAATGACGGAGGAAGATGCTAAAATAGTAGAGGATGTTGTGAAGTTTTACAAAGCCCTGGAGCACGGAGAAATAAAGGAGATATCAGGAAAAGAGCTGGATGAATGGATTGAAAAGGCAGAAAAATACCTCAAGAAAGTCCAAGCTATCTTCAAGGCGCTTGATGCAAAGACTAAGGAAAAGGATGTAAAGGAAGCTTACGAGTTCATGATAAAGAGTATAGTGGCTTATCTCAACGCAATAGGAAAGCTTCCTGAAGACCCCAAGGATTTACCAAAAGCGTTTGAAGAAGAGATAATAAAAAAGGGTATAGTTCCAGAGTATTACAGAGAAGTCTTAAAGAAAATAGTCGAAATGCGCAGACTTGCCGAGGAAAAAAAGTTTGATGAAATTTCCGATAAAGAGCTGAACTTAACTAAAGAGTACATCAGAAGGTTTGGCATAAGAATAAAGGAAATTCTCGAAAACATGGAAACGAAAAAAGAAAGAGAAAGAGAAAAGGAACAAAAGACAGGATAATTTTAATTTCTAAGTCCTCTTCCTTTTTTACCCGCAGATGTTAAACCGCGGAATGCTCTTCCGCGATTACACGGTCTGCATATCCAGTTGATTTTTGGATCGTTTTTAATAACAGGGTGATTTGGATCTACGAGAATAACCTCATACCATTTGTACATACCGCTTTCTCCAACATAGTAAGAATTTAGCACTTCTAAATTTGGATACTTTCTTGCTGCACGCATTTCAGCTATGCGTTGCAAGCTAACCTTTTTCTTTATCTGTGTTAAACCAGCTTTGCTGGGTTTTCTTCCTCCACTTGGTTTTTCTCTTTTTCTTGAACCTTTTCTTACACGAACCCTTACAATAACATAACCCTGCTTTGCCTTGTAACCGAGAATTCTAGCCCTATCTATCCTTGTTGGTCTTTCGACTCTTACTATCGCAGGTTCCTTGGTCCATTTAATTACGTGCTCCCTTCTAAGCTCCTTGTTGTGCTGCCATGTCTCTCGAATGTACTGATACATTCCCGGCATGAGAGAAAGTAAGCTATGTTAAGGCTTATAAATGTTTTGTCTTCAAATTTCGGGTTTGTTCTGGAGAGATAAATTTAAAAATTCTTTCTTCCAAACAACTCCTAATTGATCGTGTGGTGATGCTCATGCCAGGAGAATTTGCAGCAAGAAAGTTGAAACAGCTCAGGAAGAAGTTTAGATGGAAAGATAAAAAATATGCCAGAAAAATACTTGGTCTTAAAGAGAAAGCCGATCCTCTCGAAGGTGCTCCACAGGCAAGAGGTATAGTTATAAGAAAGGTTGGAGTAGAGCAGAAACAGCCTTCCTCGGGTATTATTAAATGTGTTAGAGTACAGCTTCTTAAAAATGGAAAGGAAATTACTGCTTTCGTCCCAGGAGACGGTGTTATAAATCTTATTAAAGAACATGATGAAGTAATTGTTGAAGGACTCGGTGGTGCTCAGGGTGGACCTGTAGGTACGATGTGGGGGGTCAAGTGGAAAGTTATAAAAGTTAACGGAAAATCTCTAAAAGCACTCTTAGAAGGAAAATCTAAAAAGTGATGTGTATGACAGAGATGAAAATTTTCGAAAAATGGGACGTTACAGGTATAGAAGTTAAAGACCCTGGTTTAAAAAGATACATAACCCTTAAACCAATGCTTGTTCCAAAGTCTCGAGGAAGATGCAGAGCTCCTTTTGAAAAGTCTGAAATGCATATTGTTGAAAAACTCATAACAAAAGTAATGGTTCCAGGTCATAAAGGAAAGAAACACTTTCTTACTTCTGGACATTGCTGTGGGAAATGGTACAAAGCATACAAGCTTGTGAAGGATGTGTTTGAAATTATTGAAAAAATTACAAAAAAGAATCCTATAGAAGTTTTTGTTCGTGCATTAGAGAATGCTGCATTGAGAGAAGAGTTAACATCTTTCCAGGTGGGAGGCATAATAGTTAGAAAGGCTGTTGTCACGAGTCCACAGAGAAGAATAGACGCTGCACTGAGATTAATGACTCAAGGAGCATATCACAGAGCACATCGTAATCCAAAAGGATTTGCACGTTGTTTGGCAGAAGAAATTCTCGCAGCATATCGCGGAGACATACACAGCTCTTATGCACTGAGAGAGAAGGAAAGAATAGAGCGCGAGGCAGCTGCATCAAGATAAAGAGATAAAAACATCTTGAAAAACTTTTATAAACCTTTTTTGTGTGGTGTAGTTCATGGAAATGCCCTTTTACGTTAAGCTTGCTTCACTTTTTCCTAGTATAACAGAACCAGAAAAAAGGCTTACTTTAAAGGAAAAACTCAAATGGACTGCAATAGTTCTTGTGTTGTTTTATGCAATGGGTTGCGTATTTATTTACGGTATAGAACCTACTCGATTACCTGAGCTTGCATTCTATGAAATAATTTTTGGATCAAGAATAGGATCCATAATAACCCTTGGTATAGGACCAATAGTAATGGCGAGTATAGTTTTACAAATGCTTGTTGGAAGCAAACTTCTAGCATGGGATCTGAGAAAGGAAGAAGATAAAATAAAGTATAATGCTGCACAAAAACTTCTCACTATTTTTTTCTGTTTTTTTGAAGCTACAACATATGCATTGGGCTTTGTAAGACCTATTTCACCAGACCTTTTCCCCATAGTTGTTCTCCAGATGGTTTTGGGAGGAATAATTATAATGTATCTTGACGAATTAACAACAAAATGGGGTATAGGGAGTGGAGTTTCTCTTTTCATAGCAGCCGGTGTTTCCAAAAGGATCATAATGGGAATATTTTTACCGCAACTCGAAGTAGCCGGTAGAACAGTCGCTGGTGTATTATTTTCATTTTTTAAGTATTTCTTTACTGGTGATTTGTGGAGTTCTTTATTTGCACTTTTACCACTTATTTCCACACTTTTAGTATTCGCAGTTGTTATTTTCGCACAGGGAATAAGGGTAGAAATTCCAATTTCCTTTTCATTCGCGTTTGGAAGAATCCCAGCAAGAAAATGGCCCCTAAGGTTTCTGTATACCTCCAATATACCAGTAATCCTTGCCGTTGCTTTGCTTAATAGTTTGACGCTTTTTGCTCGTCTACTATATGAAAAGGGAATAAAGTGGTTAGGGGTTTTCGACACGCAAGGTCATGCTGTAGGCGGTTTAATTTATTATTTATCTCCACCGAGAGATATGACACTAGCTTTCTGTATAATATTTTCTTTAGCATTAGGGCTTCTTCTCGGCCTGTTTGTTCTTAAAAAATACAAAAAATACGGCTTCAGAACAACAATTATCGGTAGTATAGTAGGCTTTTTAATAGGTTATCTTATCCTTGTTTTGAACCAGCAAAACATACCATATCCTCTTTTCGGTTTTAACGAACTTTTTAGGGCATTCACCTATATGATAGCGCTCGGGATACTTTCAATGGTTTTTTCTACTTTCTGGGTTATAACGGCTGGAATGGACCCAAAAAGCGTTGCAGAACAGTTTAAGTCGTCATATCTTTCCATTCCCGGATTTAGAAGAGATCCAAGAGTAATAGAGAGGTTGCTTGAAAAATACATACCGCCTTTAGCCGTGTTGGGTGGTCTGTTTGTAGGGCTTTTGGCAGGTGTTGCCAATCTAACAGAAGCACTGGGAACGGGAACAGGAATACTATTAACGGCTATAATAATTTTGCAGTTTTACGAAAGCTTAATGATGCAACACTTAGAAGATATCCACCCTGCAATAAGAAATTTCATCGGAAGGTGAGAAAATGTTTAACGAAGTATTTTCAGTGATTTTCGCACCACTACTTTCGCTACAGTTTTCAGTTTTCATACTTTCAATTTCTTTTATAATTGCAATAATCAACACACTTTTTTACAGGTTGTTTGTGGATGTAGATGAACTTAAAAGAATTAGAGAAAAAATAAAAGAGCTTCAAGAAAAATACAAAAAAATTGAAAAAACTTCAAAAGAAGCTGAAAAAATAACCACAGAAATGCTTGAACTCACTCATAAACAAATGAAAATGAGCTTTAAGCCCATGATCGCCAGCTTAATTCTTGTGGTTTTATTTTTACCATGGATAGCTCATATTTCCGTGAAGAAAATAGATTTGAGTCCAGGTTCTGGGAGTGTAACTTTAAAGTATTTCACAACACAACCACTCTATTTAACATTAAAGCCAATTGAAAACGGAAAGTTTCTTGTTTCAACGAAAAAAATAAGCAAAGTAGTTGAGAATGGCGAAGTCTTTTGTTTGGGCGAAAATTTTTACCGGCTAAAACAAATTAACGAAAATACAATTGAGCTTTCTAATGTGGTAAGACTGCCATTTTCTCTCCCATTTGTTGGAAACTCGCTCGGCTGGCTTGGATGGTATATTTTATGTTCTCTTATTTTCATCTATCTTCTAAGAAAAGTTTTTGGAATAGCATTTTAGTTGTTTAAAAAGATACGTGTAATTATCACAATTACCACCTTATCAACC
>JALSPV010000024.1 GCA_026985775.1 Candidatus Aenigmatarchaeota archaeon | reverse complement strand
GTCAGTATAGAAACGGGTATTGCCGACGTTATAGTGATTTTTTACTTTCTTGTGCTTTTTGTGCAGTGCATGCGCGAGACTTTACGGGGTTGGAAGAAGATCTCTTGCTAAAACCCAAGACAAAAATGAAAGTGTTTCATGAGATACAAGAAAGTAAAAGTAATAAAGAGTTAATAATCATCACACCTTACAGAGCAACCTTTATAAACATTTTTCTCTGAAAGATGGGTATGGAAGGTGTACCAGAATTCATGGGTTATGATAGGGCAATAGTTACGTTTTCTCCTGACGGAAGATTATTTCAGGTAGAGTATGCAAGAGAAGCGGTGAAACGGGGCACAACTTCTCTTGGGCTTGTGTTCGAAAACGGCGTTGTACTCGCCGCTGTAAGACCACTACCACCTCTTGCTGTACCTAATTCAGGTAGTGATAAGATAAATCAGATTGATGACCACATAGGTGCCGCACTCTCTGGATTTATTGCAGATGGAAGAGTGCTTATAGAAACAGCTAGGGTATATGCACAAATTTACAGAATGACCTACGAGGAACCGATAGATGTTATGGGTATAGTTAAGGATTTAAGCGATAGAATGCAGGTGTTTACGCAGTATGGTGGGGTAAGGCCTTTCGGAGTTGCTCTTTTGATCGGAGGAATCGATGAAAAAGGCCCACATCTTTTCGAGCTAGATCCTTCTTCTGCCTTTTACAGCTGGAAGGCACAGGCAATAGGAAGAGGTGCAGAAGAGGCCCTAAAGCTTTTGAGAAAAAAATGGAAAGACGGGATGAGCGAAGACGAAGCCGTAAAGCTTGCTTTAAAGGCACTAAAGTCTGGAGAGAAAGATGCGAATGTAGAAGAAATAGAACTTGCTGTAATAACAGACAAAAAAGGTTATGTTAAGTATTCAGGGTACAATGATCCAAAGTTTTTCAAAAAACTCTGGTAGATGGTGTCCATTGATTATGAAATGTAAGCTTCTTGTTTTACCTCATTGTATGTTAGCAATTAATGAAAATGGTGAAGTTGTTGAAAAAAGGTTTTTTGAGTCTGCTGAAGAAGCAAGCGAGGTGTTGAAACACAAAACACTGAAAGAGATTTATGAAACTGAGGAAGTGAAAAAGTTTATAGAAGAACTCAAGAATAAAGGTTATTCTGTTGTTCCTGCAAATATGAGCGATATTATAGTTTTTCGCGAAAAGTTTCGTGAATTTGCGGCCGAGAAGTTTAATGAAAAGGAATATTATGAATACCTGAATGAATTTTCACTTCTTCTTTCAAAAAAGAGAATAGCAACAATTCCAAGAAGAGATAAGTTAATTATACAAGTTTCCTCTGCGATTGCTGATTTGGATAAGATTCTTAACCTTATGAGTGAACGTCTCAGAGAATGGTATGGTTTACATTTTCCAGAGCTTGAGATAGATAATCATGAAAAGTATGCAAAAGAAATAGCTGAGAAAGGAAGAAGAGAAAATTTTGAAAAATATAAGTTTTCTATAGGGATGGAACTTACTGAAGAAGACGAAAAGGTTGTGAAAGAATTTGCACAAAAAGTTTACGAGCTATACAAGCTCAGGGAAAAACTAAGCATCTATCTCGAAAAACTGGTTAAAGAAGAGATGCCAAATCTCTACGCACTTCTCGGGCACGTGCTTGCAGCTCGCTTATTAGCTGCAGCTGGGAGCCTGGAAAAACTCGCGAAAATGCCATCTTCAACAATACAGCTTCTTGGTGCCGAGAAGGCTCTTTTCAGGTTTTTGAGAAGCAAGGGAAAAACCAAACCACCAAAGCACGGAATAATTTTCCTTTCTCCATATATTTCACATGCGCCTAAAAAGAAGCGCGGGAAAATAGCACGCTTACTTGCCGCAAAGCTTATGGTGGCCGCAAGAATGGATTATTATACCAAAGAGAATCGAGGAGAAGAACTAAAGAAAGAGTTAGAAGAAAAAATCAATGAAATTTTAGAAGAAAAATAGCAGAGAGTATCGATTTTTACTGATATTCTCTCCATACATGTCCGCATTTCTTGCACTTGAAAAATCTGGTTGGCGGTTCGTCTCCACTTCTTGTTTGCTGCACCCACCAGTTTGCTTTACCGTGTCCGCATTTTGGGCATTGCACAGAAGTTTCTGGTGAAAGATCTTTCTGAGACCTTTTGTCTATTACAATTACTTCACTTGTTTTTTTCACAGAAGCTGTTGAGAATTTAAAATCATTTTTTTCTACTTTAGTGGTTTTTGCGCCACATTTTCTACATACCATTACAACTTTTTTCCCCTCTTTTCTTGGCACCATCAAACTCCCACATTTCTTACAAAAATGCATACCCCACACCTCGAAGAGGGTTTAACAAACTCATAAATTGAGTGAAAAATTGATATTTAAAGTTTTCGATGCACGAAACTTTCTTGATTGAAGGTTTAAAAGAGTAAAGATAAGTAGATAAGTAATTAATTTATTAATTATGAATTCAAAAAACGTATATGTTCGTTCTTTGATCTCGGGAATAATAGCAGCATTTTTTTGCATTATAGCAGTAGTTTTAGTCCATATAGCTGGAGTTGATTTTAAAAACCCTCCAGCTCTGATTGCCGTAACTATAACAGCTTTTTTTTCAGGATTTTTCAGCAGATATTTCGCACTAAAAGAGAGAATTCAAAGATAAAATTTTTAAACATCGTTCTTAAACTTTTTATTTAAGTGCCGAGGTAGCTCAGCCCGGTTAGAGCGCCAGACTCATAAGTGTGGCTTATGAGTGATGAGTTTGCCGAGTGGTGAGGCAGGCAATGATCTTGTCCTGCGTGGCTGAGAAATCTGGTAGTCGCGGGTTCAAAGCATAGAGAAATTCCCGCCCTCGGCACCATTTGCAATTTTGTTTTTATCTTTATTGCTTCTTTATTTTTAACATTTTATAAACCAAGGAAAAGGAAAATTAAAAACATGGTAGAAAAGCTTTTCACGGGGTTTGTTCGCGCCGCTGGCTACGCGAAAAAAGTTAGAAAAGCTCTTTTTGCAGCAATAAAAGGAAGGGTGGAAGCACAAGAAGTAATAAGAGCTAGCGCTGAACTTAACCAAAAAATCTTTGAAAAAATGCAGGAATTGAATGTAGAGAAGAGCGATGTTGTAACAATAGAAATAGAATTTGAAATAAAGGGTGGGAAAATAGAATGGAAGCATGATTCTTTGAAAATCGAAGTGTTCAAAAAGGAAGAGGAAGAAAAACTTTCAAGAGCCGTAGAAGAGGCTGAAAAAATAGAAGGCGAGCTTGAAACTGCAATAGAAGAGCTCCACCGCGCTTTGCAAGATGTAGAGGACGCTTTAGCCAAACTTAAGGATGTGGCAACCAGAATAAAAAATGAATTCGGAAAGCACGAAGAGTAACTAATACTTTACTTTTGTTTTCCTTATTTTGGTAAAATCCATACCTCTTTTCTGCGTTTTCTCTTAAAGGACAAAGCAAACTCTATTATTTCTTCTAACTTTATCTGAAAAATCCTTTTCATAAACTCATCAAAACTCTCGTTGTAAAACACGGCAATTTTATAACTCTCTTCCAGTCTTTCGAAAATATCTAGTTTGAGCATCTTTTTCTACCTTCGTAATACTTCTCAAGGTTTTCTTTTTGAAGTATTTCAAGCAACTCGCAAATAGCATGATTTAGCAGCCCTTTTCTTTTTTTCAAAGCCCGGAATGGCAAGAGAAATTAAAGCGTGTTCATTTGGATAAAGAGCATTGCACCCAAAGAACAGCTCGTAACCAATCCCGTATTTTTCGCGAAAAATTTGAAAGAGAAGAGATGACATGCCTCCGCATACAAAGTTTTCGAACGCCTCTATAACGTGCAAATCGCAATGTACCTTTCTTTTTTGCACAGGTTCCTTCAAGCTTACAAAAAACTTTCTTTACATCTTCTACATGTGTTTTAGTGAAGTTGCCAGAAAGTATGATATGCATGTTATCTTGAGTATAAAACCTCGCTTTAAACTCTTCCAATTCACTCTTTTCTATACTTTCTGCAGTTTCTCTAAACCCCTGAATAGGATCGCCGTAGTCGGAAGCCCCATAAACAGCCTGCATGCTTACATCCCATAACCTCGCTTCTGGATCATTTAAGCTTTGCTCTATTTCACTAAGCACAACTTTCTTCTCGCTTTCAAACTCGCTTTCAACAAACCTTGTGTTTTTAAACATGTGAAACGCGATGTCAAGAATTCTCTTAAAACTTCTTGGAATTATTTCAAAGATATAAGAAGTGGTCATTGTGGAAGTTATTGCATTCATACATCCTCCGCTAAGCTCGACACTTTCGGCTATTTGCTTACAGCTATACTTTTCATTACTTTTGAAGAGCATGTGTTCAAAGAAATGAGAAATTCCACGCTTATCTTTTGGTTCATAAATACTTCCTATGTTTACAACTATACACAACCCTATGGTTCTAACATTTCTTACAGGGTCTAGATGTAAAACGATACCGTTATTAAGCGTTATCGTTTTCATTTCTTTCCACCATTTCAAAAAACTCATCAGTATTTAGTATAGGTATTTTATAATTTTCCCTTTCTTCTATTGCCACCCTTGGACAGGCTGTATTGATTATGCATTCTACACCCAAGTACATGAACTTTTCTGGTTTTAA
>JALSPV010000023.1 GCA_026985775.1 Candidatus Aenigmatarchaeota archaeon | reverse complement strand
GAGGTTGTTCACAAAGAATATGGTATGCGCTTTAAGCTTGATCCAAGAAAAGTTTATTTCTCTCCAAGGGAGGCAACAGAGAGGCAGAGGATAGCAAGCATGGTTAAAGAGGGAGAAGAAATTTTTGTAATGTTTGCTGGAATAGCGCCTTATGCCATAGCAATAGCAAAAAAAGTTAAGAACTGCAGAATTCTTTGTGTAGAGCTTAATCCTAAAGCCTGCGAATATGCACGTGAAAACATAAGGCTCAACAAAGTGGAAGAAAAGATAGAAATAATTTGTGGTGATGTTCGTGAGGTTTGCAAAAACTTAAAGAAAAAATTTGACAGAATAATAATGCCTCTTCCTGAAAAAGCGTGTGAATTTCTTGATTGTGCATTTTTTGTTGCCAAGGAAAATTGTATAATACATGTTTATGGAATTTCTGAAGAAGAAAGGTTGTTCAGAGATGTAGAAGAAAAGATCATGGAAAATGCACAAAAGTACGGTGCAAAAGTAGAGATTATAAACAGCGTAAAAGTACTTCCATATACACCGAGAAAATGGAAAGTTAGAATAGATGTGTTGTTTAAAGGGCTCACACTTTGAAATTTTATTAACATTTTCCTGCAAGCTATTGGTTATGTATGCAAGGGAAATAGAAGAAAAACTCACCGAGCTAGGTATAAAGGTCGGTGATAAAATAAAGGTTTCGAAAGAAGAAAAATACTATGAAGGAATTCTAATGCCGAGAAGCTTTTACAATCCAGACGTTCTCGTTATAAAGCTTGCAAATGGTTACAACATTGGAATAGAGTGGAAAAATATTGTGAAAATAGAGAAAGTAGAGGAAGAAAAGAAAAAAGTTGCTCGAGTGGAAAGGAAAGAAGAAATTCAAGAGAAACACGAAAAAACGATAAGCATTCTTTCAACGGGCGGAACAATAGCGAGCAAAGTAGATTACAGAACAGGCGGAGTAAGACCGGCGATGACGGCACAGGACCTTTTCGAGGCGATTCCAGAATTGAGGGAAATTGCGAATATAGAACCGAGAACAATAATGCAGGTTTATTCAGAGAGCATGAACTTTGAGCACTACGAAAAAATGGCAAAAGAAGTTTTCAATGAAATTAAAAAGGGCGTTGATGGGATTGTTATTGCTCACGGAACGGATACAATGCACTACTCTTCTGCTGCTCTGAGTTTCGCAGTTCAAAACCTAGGTATACCTGTTGTTTTTGTGGGTGCCCAGCGCTCAAGTGATCGAGGTTCAAGCGATGCCGCTGTAAACCTAATAAGCTCATGTCTTTTCGCTTCTCAAAGCGAGTTGGCAGGTGTTTTCATATGCATGCACGAAAGTATGAGTGATTACGCCTGCGCTGTGCACCTCGGTACAAGGGCAAGAAAACTTCACGCTTCGAGGAGAGATGCGTTCAAAAGCGTTAATGCAAAACCTGTTGCACGTGTTCTTTGGAGGGAGAAAAAGATAGAGTATCTTTGCAAAGATTGTGTGAATTTGCGTGATAAAAACAAAGAGTCAGAACTTTTTGCCAATTTCGAAAAGAAAGTAGCACTCATTAAGCTTCATCCAGGGTTTAATCCTGAAATAATAGATTTCCTGATAGAAAAAAGCTACAAAGGAATTGTTCTTGAAGGAACAGGTTTAGGACATGCGCCAGAATATGTTATGCATGCGATAAGAAATGCGTGTGAGCATGCTATAGTTTGTATGACCTCGCAGTGCATTTTTGGAAGAGTAAATCTTAATGTCTACTATACAGGAAGGGATTTGTTAAAAGCGGGTGTAATACCATGTGAGATGCTTCCTGAGGTTGCTTTTATAAAGCTTGCATGGGCTCTTGGAAATTTCAGTGAGGAAGAGGTAAAAGAAATAATGCGAAAAAATGTTGCAGGAGAAATCGTGGAGAGGATTTTGTATGGGGAATGAAAAACTTGATTACGAAAAGCTTGGTTTTAAATGTGGAATAGAAATTCACAACCGTCTTGCCACAAAGCATAAGTTATTTTGTAAATGTCCTGCAAGGTTTTCGAAAAAAGAGAAACCAGATTTTATAATTTTCCGCAAACTTCGCGCGGTTCCTGGGGAAACTGGTGAAATAGACATAGCGGCAGAATTCGAGTTTTTGCGTGATAGGGATTACTTTTATCATGTTTATGAAGACACGTGTTGCTTGGTGGAACTCGATGAAGAGCCACCGCATGAAATAAACAGAGAAGCTCTTTTCATAGCACTTCAAATAGCAAAGATGCTCAATTGTGAAATTCCAGACGAGATTCACGTTATGAGAAAAACAATAATAGACGGAAGTAATACTTCTGGTTTTCAAAGAACTGCAATAATTGGTATGAATGGCTGGATAGAAACAAGTAAAGGAAAGGTGCATATTCCAACTGTTTGCCTTGAAGAAGAATCCGCTGGGATAGTTGAGAAAATGGAAAAGAAAGTTGTTTACAGACTTGATAGACTTGGAATACCTCTTATAGAAATCTCGACAGCACCTGAAATAAAAGATCCCGAACATGCAAAAGAAGTTGCGGAGATTTTAGGAATGATTGTGCGCTCAACAGGAAAGAGTCAGCGTGGGATAGGTGTAACAAGACAGGATTTGAACGTCTCGATAAAAGGTGGGGCAAGAGTAGAGATAAAAGGTGTGCAAGAACTTGAGCTAATACCAAAAGTTCTGGAGTTTGAGGTAAGAAGACAGTTAGAACTCATAAGAAAAGGTATAAAGCCGCAGCCAGAAACACGTGTAGCCAAGCCTGATGGAAGCACAGAATTTATGCGACCGCTCCCTGGAGGAGAAAGAATGTATCCTGAAACAGATATACCGCCGATAAGAATACCAAAAGAGTTCATAGCTTCTATACCACTTCCAGAAACCTGGCAAGAGAAGCTTAAGCGCTTTGAAAAAATTATTGGTAAAGAGTTAGCGGAGCAAATTGTTAAAAGTGAATATTGCGAGTGGTTCGAAGAATTATCAAAAACCTTTGAACCAAAACTTGTTGCAAGAACATTTACGGTTATTCTAAAATCCGTAAAGAGAGAAGGTTATAACATTGCTCTATTGAAAAAAGAACACTTTTCGGAGATTTTCAAAATGGTTTCTAATGGAGAGTTAGCGAAAGAAGGAATAGAACAAGTGCTTAAAGCACTTTGCAGGAATCCTGAAAAAAATGTTAAGGAGATTGTAAAGGAACTTGGATTAGAAGGTATGAATAAAGAGGAACTTGAAAAAATAATAGATAATGTATTCAACGAAAATCCAGAGCTTGTTAAAGAAAAAAGATTTTCTGCTTTAATGGGAGAGGTAATGAAGATGGTTCGTGGAAAAGCAGACGGAAAATTGGTGGCTGAAATGATAAAAAGAAAATTCAAATGAAAAAAAATAAAAAAGCAGAAAGGATTTAGAGGTCGTAATCCCTAAGTGTTGCTCTTCCATTTGCTTTTGCTCTTTCAACAGCAGCCTGAACAAGTTCTGCTACCTTTCTGTCAAGTGCTTCAAAAAATCCATCACTGAATCGCATATCTTTTACAAGCTCTCTTACCTTACTTCTTACAACAAGAGGTTCAACTTTTGCTGTTTTTTTCTTTGTGGCCATGGTTTCCACCTGAAAATTATTTTTAGAAAACAAAATAAAAACTTTAGCAAAGAAGTTTTTTCATCTTCTCTTTTATAATATTTCCCATCTCGCTTCTTAGAGCAAACTCAATGGTTGCTTTAATCCATGAAATTTTATTTCCAATATCATATACTTTTCCGGTGAAAGTATGTGCGCGAACTTCTTTACCGTTTGCTATCATTAGCTTTATAGAATCTGTTATCTGAATTTCTTCTCCTTTTCCTGCTGGTGTTTTTTCTATGAAATCAAAAATCTCTGGTTGAAGGAGGTATCTTCCGAGGATTGCAAAATTGCTTGGTGCCTCTTCTATGCTTGGTTTTTCCATCATATCCTTTATCCTTCCATTTTCATCAATCTCCACTATTCCGTATCTACTTACCATTTCTCTTGGTACTTCCTGAACAGAAATTATACATTCATTTCCGAGAAGCAGAGAAAGGAGCTCTTTTGTACAATTTGGAAATGTTATAACATCTCCGAGAAGAACAACAAATGGCTCGTCGTCAACATGTTTTTTTGCATGATAAATTGCATCTCCCAAACCACGAGGAATTTTTTGTCTTACATAGTGAATTGTTACGTTCTCAAGGATTTCATACAATTTTTCCAGCTCTTTTTCTTTTTCAGAATTTTTGATACTATCCTCTAGTTCTGGAAATCTATCGAAATGATCTTCAATAGCTCTTTTGTGTCTGCCTGTGATTATTAAAATATCATCTATTCCTGCTTCATACGCTTCTTCGACAACATACTGTATTACTGGTTTGTCAAAAACAGGAACCATTTCTTTTGGTTGTGCTTTTGTTATCGGAAGCATTCTTGTCCCAAATCCAGCAGCGGGTATAACAGCTTTGGTAACTTTCATTCTTTCACCTCCACACCAAAAAGTTTTAAGAAACAAAAAACCATTTGTTTTGTTTTTTCAAATGCACTTTGAGTCCTTCCTTCTATTCTTACAGAAATTTTTGGTTCTGTGTTCGAAGCCCTTATGAGAAACCATGCATCATCAAGCTCAACTCTGATTCC
>JALSPV010000022.1 GCA_026985775.1 Candidatus Aenigmatarchaeota archaeon | reverse complement strand
CAATGCTTTTTTCAGTTCTTCTTCCTTACTCATCATCTCACCCGAAAACTCTTCTCTTTAAAATTTCATCAAAAAGTGTTAATAAAGCTTTCTCTGTGTTTATTCCATGAAGAGCAGACCCACCAATAACTATTGGTGCACCAAGTCTTTTCTTTACTTCTTCTGGTGGTAAAGCGTTTTCTAAATCCTGTTTGTTTGCAAAAACAACAAATGGAATACGTTCTTTTTTCACTTTCTCCAGCATTTGTAAAGCACGGGGAAATGTTTCTGGTCTTGTGGAATCTACAATAAGAATAACACCCCATGTATCACGAGAGAGCACATCTATTATCCAATCAAATCTCTCCTGTCCTGGTGTCCCAAAAAGGTTACATACAAGTCCTTTTTTCTCAACATAACCATGATCTAAAGCAACCGTTGTTCCAAGCCTGTCTATACTCACAGATTTTTCTGAAAGCTGTTTAACTAATGTTGATTTTCCTGCATTAAATGGTCCTGTGACAAGAATTTTTGGTATATAAAGAGCTATACCTGTCATTGTAATGGTAAAAGGCACGGCAGGTAAATCATCTATCTTGTAATAGTTGATGTAGAAGAGTTTTTTTGTGATGGTAGCCATTTCTATAACAAGATCGAATTCCTTTTTTACTTTTTCGAGTTCATCTTCTTTATAACCCCAGTTTGTTAAAATGAAAATAGATGTTGTTCTTGTTTCTTCGTTTATTTCTTTACATTTCCTAATAAATTCTGGTATTTCATCCACAAACCCCATGAATGTTTGCAAACAATCCCAAACAGCTATTTTAAAACCTTCTTCGTTTCTTAAAACATCTTCCCACAGTTTTTTAACAGCATCCCAGGTTTCTCTCCCGTCTGTAATTAATTTTTCAAGTCTATACTTTGCTTTTGTATCTTTTTGAAGCGTGTAGGAAAGACAATCGATAAAAATAAGGTTTTCATTCAAATGAAATCCGTGCTGATACATGTTTTTTGTAACATCTTCTGGAAGCTTGTTTGTCAAAAGGTAAATACATTTATCCTCTTCTTTAAGACGTGTAGAGATAATTTGTTGAACAAAAGTTGATACATCTACAAGAGGATCTGCAAGTATAAGAACACAGGACTTTGCTTCCACACCACCTTCAAGAAGTTCATCCATTTTCGGTATTCCCGTTTCTATTTTCATGTAATGTCACACCCGATATCTTTATTTTAATAGGATTATTTTGTTTATAAATTTTAATGTTTTAACATAAATAGGTGGTGGGCCGGGGCGGATTCGAACCGCCGACCTCCTGCTCGTAAGGCAGGCGTCATACCCCTAGACCACCGGCCCAATCTTTCGTAATAGCTCTAAACAATGCATTTTTCTTTAAATTCTTTTGCCTTTATGATTAATGTAAAGTTTTCATGAAAATACTTATAAGTTTCTTTCACCGTGTTTACAGCTTGGTGATTATTTGAAAAAAGATATGAACACTCTATTAATATGTGTTTTTGTAAGCATGGTGGGACTTGGAATAATAAGTCCTTTACTACCTTTAATAGCTGAATCTCTCGATGCTACAGGGTTTTACCTCGGATTGATATTTTCAGCATTTTCTCTTTCAAGAATGCTATTAATGCCCGTTATAGGAAGACTTTCTGACAAAAAGGGAAGAAAAAAATTTATTGTCACAGGCCTCTTGCTTTATTCTTTGGTTTCACTTGGTTATGTGAGTGCCAAAGATATCTTCTCTCTCCTTATAGTGAGATTTATACACGGTATAGCTTCTGCAATGGTTCTACCCATTGCAATGGCATACATAGGAGATCTTTCAGAAAAGGGAAAAGAAGGTGAAGCAATGGGAAAATTCAATGCTGCGCTCTTTTTGGGTATGAGTATAGGGCCTTTGTTAGGGGGTGTAATTTCAGGAAGTTTCGGTATGTCTGCACCTTTTTACTGTATGTCTGTGCTTAGTTTTGTCGCAGTTTTCATGTGTTTTCTTTTTCTTAGTGATTACATTCGCGACAACAATAACGATAAACCAAAACATAATTCAAAGGGCTTTATTTCATTGTTGTCTTCTAACAAACTATTAAGGGATATTATACTCTACCGATTCATACTCGCTTTAGGAAGGGGCGGAATAATGGCCTTTTTGCCCATTCTTGCCTCTCAGGTAAAGCTATCTCTTTCACAAATAGGTTTACTGGTCTCTTTCACAGTTCTTCTTTCTTCTCTGCTTCAAATACCCTTAGGAAAGCTCTCCGATAAATCCAGAAGCAGATGGGGATTTGTAATTGTGGGAGGTATAATATCATCTCTTGGTTTTCTTTTTCTTCCTTTTGCAAAAGATTTTTTTGAATTTTTAATAATATCCTTTATAATAGGACTGGGGGGCAGTATATCTATGCCGGCACTTTCGGCTCTTATAACAGAGATTGGAAGAGAAATCGGAATGGGAAATGTTTCTGGTCTTTTCAATTCCGTGATGAGCCTTGGAATGATAATTTCCTCTGTAATTTGCGGGATGATTATGGATGCCTTCGGAATAGCACCAGTTTTTTATTTTAACGCCATAACAACTATAATAGGAACTGCTTATGTCTGGTTTTCTGAAATCTTCAGAAGAAGAGGTGAAAAATTTTCATGAAAAGAGAATTTTACGTACGAGAGCACGAAGCTTCGCTTACTGAGTTTGGAAAATATCCAGGCGCGAGAAGTATAGAGGAGCTTTTAAACTTTGGTCTTGTTGTTATAGACAAGCCTCCAGGACCAACATGCCAGCAAATAGATAGCTGGGTAAAAAAACTCCTTGAACTTAAAAAATGCTCACACGGAGGAACACTCGATCCAAGAGTTAGTGGTGTACTTGTAATAGCGCTTAACGATGCGGTAAAGCTTATGCCGATACTTTTGAAAAGCGATAAAGAATACATTGCACTAATGCATGTTCACAAGAACTTTAAGGAAGAGAAGCTTCTTGAAGTTATTTCAAAGTTTACAGGAGAAATTGTCCAACTTCCTCCAAAGAAATCAGCCGTTGCGAGAAAGAAGAGAAAAAGAAAAGTTTACTTCATCAGAGTGCTTGAAATAGATGGAAGAGATGTGCTTCTACACATTTCATGTGAAGCAGGAACGTATATAAGGAAGCTTATAAGCGATATGGGAAAATACCTCGGCGGTGCGCACATGCAGGAGTTGAGAAGAATAAAAAGTGGTTGTTTTGATGAAAGCCAGGCAGTACTTCTACAGGATGTGGTAGACGCATACAAATGGTGGAAAGAAACAGGAGAAGAGAAGTATTTGAGAGAAATACTTTATCCTGGAGAAAAGATTTGTGATTACGTAAAATGCGTAGTAATAAAGGACACGGCTGTTGGTGCTATTTGTAATGGCGCACCGCTTTCAACTGCGGGAATAGTTATGGTAGAAAAGGGAATTGACATAGGGGACTGGGTCTGTATTCTTACTTTAAAGGGCGAGCTTGTTGCAATAGGTAAAGCCTTAATTTCGAGTGAAGAAATGCTTCACGGAAAAAAACTTGCAGTGAAAACAGAGAGAGTCATAATGAAGAAAGGTGTCTATCCTGAAACGTGGAAGAAGGTGAAGAAAAGGTGAATGAAAGCAGGTACTCAAGAATCGCTGAAAAAATAGAAGAATTTGTCAAAAGAAAAGTCCGTGAAGCTAATGCAAATGGTGTTGTAATAGGTTTGAGCGGCGGTATAGATAGCACTACAACAGCTTTTTTGTGCGTGCGTGCGCTTGGAAAGGAAAGAGTTCTTGGAGTAATAATGCCTGAAAAAGGTGTTACTCCTGAAGAAGATGTAGAGGATGCTATCGAAGTTTGTAGAATTCTGGGTATAAGGTACAAAATAGTTGAGATAGGAGAGATTTTTAACGCGTTTATTCGAGTACTTGGGAAAAGCGATAAGATTTCAGAAGGAAACTTAAAAGCAAGAATAAGAATGTGCATTCTCTATTATTTTGCAAATTCTCTGAATTATCTTGTGGCCGGTACAGGAAACAAAACAGAGATTATTCTGGGTTACTTTACAAAATACGGAGATGGTGGGGTCGATTTCCTTCCGATAGGAGGACTTTACAAAACAGAAGTAAGAGAACTTGCGAAATTTCTCGGTGCTCCTGAAAAAATCATTTCAAAGCCCCCAAACGCAGAACTGTGGAAGGGGCAAAAAGATGAAGAAGAGCTTGGAATGAGCTATGAAGAGATAGATCGCATTTTAAAAGCGATTGAAAGAGGTAAGGAAATCGATACAAACACGGAACCTGTGAAAAGGGTATGTGAGATGATAAAGAAAAACCAGCACAAAAGGATGTTACCAGAAATTCCGAAATTTTGAAGAAATTTTTTAAGATAATGAAAGAGAATTAACTACCATGAAAGACTCGTTTAAGTTCATATTCCTCCTTCTGATTTTTTGCATGCTTTTTTCTGTTTCTTCTGGATACATTACTTCATTGCAACTCATTTCTCCGCCAGATCTTGCACAAACGTTAAACACAACTCCTTCTTTCGAATTCAAAGCTGTGAGCAACATTTCTTCAATGCTTTCCTGTACGCTTTACATTAATTCAACTCCTTATGGAGCCAGGAAGCAGGTTTGGGCGAGCGTAAGCGAACTGCATATTCGCTTGTTAGTTGCCCCGTAAG
>JALSPV010000021.1 GCA_026985775.1 Candidatus Aenigmatarchaeota archaeon | reverse complement strand
ATGTTATGGAACAGAAAATGTTCGCACATGTACCAAAGGCGAATGAAATAATGGTAGAACATACTACTGACCTTGAAGGTAGGAAATTTATGGTTTTCCATGCTCTTTTTGGAAGAAAAGTTAACGATGCCCTATCTAGGGCTCTTGCAATGCTTCTATCTTCAAAGCTTGATTGTGATATCTTTACCACAATAAGCGACAACGGTTTTGCATTTCTCGTTGCAAAGGAAAGCAAAATAAGTGCAAAAGACCTCTTTAAAGAGCTTTGCGCTCTTGACATAGAGGAGCTTTTGAAAACAAATATTAAAAGAACAGAATTAATGACAAGGCGCTTTAGACACTGTGCTGCAAGGAGCTTTCTTGTGTTAAGGAATTATAAGGGCCATAAAATAAGCGTTGCAAAACAGCAAATAAATGCACAGACTTTACTAAAAGTTTGTGAAAAGATAGACCCAGATTTTCCAGTTTTGAAAGAAACTTATAGAGAAATACTCTACGATGTTATGGATTTGGAGAATGCGAAAAAAGTACTGGAATGGGTAGAGAACGGAAAAATGAAGATAAAAGAAATCTCCACTCCTGTTCCAAGCCCGTTTGCGCACAATTTAATACTTCTGGGAGAAAGCGATGTTATATTAATGGCCGACAGAAAGAAAAGATTATTGCAACTTTACGAAGCTGTGATGAGAGAAATTGAAAAGAAAAGGTGAAGAAAAATGGAAATATACATAAACGTTGATCCTCTCCAGAGCGGTGGAATTCCTCCAAAACATGTTATAGAGAAGCTTAAAAACTACCTTTTTGGATATCCTGCCTGCTTATATTGTCCTGGTGATATTCATCTCGTGCAAAAACCCAATATAAAAAAGCTTGTTGAAGAAGAGCTTCCTGAATTTATGGGTTGCGAAGTTACTCGCCTTCATCACGGAGCAAGGGAAGCTGCATTTACAGTTCTTTTTTCACTCTACAAACATTTCGGTCTTGAGAAAAAAACACATGCGCCCGTTTTAATAATTGACGGAAATACACATTACTCAATGGTTCTTGCGGGAGAAAGAGCTATGCTTGAAGTTTGCTTAACTCGTGTTTCTTCAGAACCGGAGTTTAAGGTTCTGGAAGAGGATTTTGAAGAAAAGATAGGAGAGGTTAAAAAAAAGTATGGAAAACCTCCTTTAGCTGTGCTGATTAATTACCCGGACGGAAAATACGGAAATTTTCCCAACGCAAAGAGAATAGCAGAAATTGCCCATGAAAATGGAAGTTTTTTCATAATGGATTGTGCTTATTCAATAGGGAGAATGCCATTTAATGCATGCAATTTCGACGCAGACGTGGTTATAGCTTCTGCGCACAAATCCATGGCATGCATAGGACCTTTAGGTATAGTAGGTATGAGCAAAAAGATTGCAGAAATAGTTACAAAAAAATCGAAATACAATGAAAAAAAGGAACTCGAATTCCTTGGGTGTAGTGCAAGAGGATTACCAACACTTTGCTTGCTTTTCGTAATGGAGTATCTTAGAGAAAGGGTTAAAGAATGGGGAAAAAGAGTTAAAATAGCAAATTATTTTGTTGAGAAGGCGGAAAAGGAGCTTGGTTTTTCTTTACAAGGAGAGAAGCCGCATGCACACGATTTGCTGAACTTTAGTACGCGAGTACTTTACGAAATTTCACAAAAGCGTAGAGATAGATTTTTTGTTTACAAGGAGCTTAAGAAAAGAGGGATTATTGGGATAAAACCAGGAATAACAAAGGTTATTAAGCTAAGCACGTATCTCCTTGAGAAGAAAGAGGTAGATTTTGTTATAGAAACATTCAGAGAAATAATGGGTGCCTGAAATGAAATTTGATCTCCAAAAAATTATTGAAGATGTTGAAAGGCTCGGATTCGAGGAAGCATGGAAAAACTACTCATTAAGGATTCCAGAAAGCTCGTGCGCTTTTTCTCTGCCAAATGAAAAGGGAAGAGAACATAAGGTATTCAAAGTTATTAATGCACTACGAAGTGCCTTTATAGAGCTGGGATTCGAGGAAGTTATGAACCCGCTTTTCATACCTGAACAGGATGTTTACATGCAATACGGTCCAGAGGCACCTGTAATACTTGATAGGGTATATTATCTTGCTGGTCTTCCACGTCCAGATATTGGTTTAGAAAAGGAAACTGTAGAAAAAATAGAAAGAGAAATAGGAAGGATTGATATCACAAAGTTAAGGGAGGTTTTGAGAAAGTATAGGGAAAGAGAAATAGAGGCAGATGAACTTATAGAGGTTTTGAAAAAAGAACTTTCATTGAAAGAAGCAGGTGTTTTAAGGCTCCTTGAAATTTTCAGAGAGTTTTTCAATTTAACTCCAGAACCTTTACCAATAACTTTGCGCTCACATATGACAGGTGCGTGGTTCAAAACAATTGCAGACATGCTTGAACACCGCGAACCGCCACTTTACTTATTTTCAATTGATTGGGTTTTCAGAAGAGAACAGCGAGAAGATAAAGCACATCTCCGCTATTATCATTCTGCTTCAGTAGTTGTTGTACACGAGGATTTAAGCGTGGAAGATGCGCAAAAACTAACTTTAAACATTCTTTCAAAAATTCAGGAAAAACTCGGAGTAAGCTTTGCGAATCCAAGGATTGTGAAAAAAAGCGATACAGCAAGATATTACGCTTTCGACAAAGAGTGGGAAGTGTATGTGACGTTTAGAGGAGAAGAATACGAAATAGGAACGTTTGGGTTTTACAACCCTATATCTCTTGCAAAGTACAAAATACCATTTCCTGTTTACAACTTTGGAATGGGTGTTGAAAGAATAGTGCAAGTTATTAGTGGTATAGAAGATATAAGGAATGTTCTCTTTCCTCACAGGATTTGCGATATGAGTGATGCGGAGATTGCAAAGAAAGTGAGAGCAATAAAATCCCCAAAAACGGAGTGGGGAAGAAAACTCGTTAAGAAGCTTTGTGAGATAGCGGAGAAAATGAAAGATAAGAAGGGTGTTTTCAAGGAACTTGTCTATAGTGATGAAAGAATAAAAATATACTTTGCAGAACCTGATGAAGGAAAAAATTTCCTCGGTCCCGCAGCACTTAACAAAATTTACGTTTTTGAAGGCAACATAATTTCTACGCAGGAAAACTTTGAAAAAGGTATTTATTTAGGGAGCTATCTCGAGCTTATATTTCAAAGAATAATTGGTGAAATAGAGGAAGGAAAAGAAGGACACTTCAAAGTAAGGTGGGTCGAAGGACCAAGTGATGTTAATTTGTTTATTCCTGAAAAAGTTGTAAAGTGGATGAACGAAAATGGAAAGAAAATAGAAATAAAAGGTCCCGTCTTTATTGATGTGATTGTGGAAAAGCAAAAAACTTAGAAAATTTCTGAAAGTTTTCTGTTGGTTTCGCTCTTTATCACTACCTGTTCTGCAGGCGGGCATGTCTCGTATTCTTTTTCGCTTATTCCGTAGTTTTCAAGGATTTCCTGTATAGCATCGTATGCCTCTTGGACAATTCCTTCAGCAGCTTGCATGTCTATGTTATTCTCGTTGCAATAGTTTCTTATCGCTTCAACTATTCTTTCCACCCCACCATCTCCACAAATTCTGAGAATTTCCTGAAGAAAGCAAACTTTTATAAATTTATTTCCTCGTTGTATTAATGCGTGATTAGTTATGGTAAGAAAATCACATGGCCCAAGGACTAGGACGAGGAAAAAACTGAGCAGGGGCTATAGGGAAAAATTTACTGTGACGAAGTATTTAAGAGAGTTTGAAATAGGCAGCTATGTTGCAATAGTTATAGATTCCTCTTCTCATAAAGGAACACCCTTCCACAGATTCCATGGAAAAACAGGAAAAATTGTCGGTAAAAGAGGTAGAGCCTATATAGTTGAGGTTCGAGATGGGGGAAAGATTAAAAAAGTATTTGCCACACCAGAACATCTTAAAGAAGTAAAAGTGGTGTAAAATGGGAGGAAAAGAAGGAAGAGTAAGGGATGAGAAAAAACTCGAGGAAAAGAAGTTATGGGAAGAAGAGAAAAAACGTCTTGAAGAGATGAGAAAACAGGCAAAGGAAGAGCTTAAAAAAGAAATAAAGGTTGAACGGGGACTCGTAAGAGTTTGTGAAACAACTCTTGATGGAAGGCTTAAGCTAAGGCATGCTCTTCTTCGCATTAAGGGTATAAGCCATGCTCTCGCTGCTGCCATACCTTCTGCTGCTGGTATAAATCCTGAAGAAAGAATAGGTAATCTCACGGATGAGCAGCTTGAACTTATAGAGGATGTTGCCCGAAATCCGCTAAAATATGGAATACCAGAATTTCTGCTGAATAGAAGGAGAGACGCTTACGATGGAAAAAGCTACCACCTTATAGCAAGCGATCTCACAATAACAGTTAAGCAAGATATAGAAAGGTTTAAGAAAATAAGATGTTATCGTGGTATAAGACACGAGCTTGGTTTACCTGTACGCGGTCAGAGAACGAGATCAACATTTAGAAAAGGTAAGACTGTTGGTGTACAAAGAAGGAAGAAGTAAAGGGTGTTAGCACATGGTTTTCAGACAAAAACCAAAATATAGAAAGCCAAAGAAGAGATGGGATAAGGCCAGAATAGAAGAGGAGAAAAAATTAATGGAAGAATATGGTCTGAGAAGAAAGCGCGAATTATGGAGGGCGCAAGAAATTCTGAGAAAGTTTAGAAAAAGAGCAAGAGATTT
>JALSPV010000020.1 GCA_026985775.1 Candidatus Aenigmatarchaeota archaeon | reverse complement strand
TTAAGCAAAGGTTATGATTATGTTTGGTGGATAAACTGTAGTGATAACGAAAGTGCTGTGGAAAGCGAAAAAAGAATCATAGGAATAGGAGCAAATTTTTCCAGATGTGCGGTGCTTGTTGATAGTAATGCAAGCTATTATTTGGTTGGGGATATAGTAGATTCTTCTGCTGATGTTTGTATTGATATAAGAGCAGATAATGTAACACTGGATTGTAAGGGGCATATGGTGGATGGAATTGACAAAATAAACAGTATCGGAATTTTATTTTCCAATAAAAACAACGTTGTTGTAAAAAATTGCAAAGTTTCTAACTGGAATTCTGGAATTTATTTTGAAGGGTACTATAATGAGATTAGTAACTGTAAGATTTTTAAGAACCATATAGGTATTAATTTTCGTGACAGTTTTAATACAGTTTCATCGTCTTTAATAACGGAAAATGAATTATACGGAATTTATTTTATTGGAATTAATAACTTATTTTACAACAATTTTTTCAACAATACAGACAATGTGGCTATTTTATACTCTTTTTTATTTTCCAACAATTGGAATGTTACAAAAACCACAGCCACAAACATAATTAGTGGAATTAATTTTGGTGGAAACTTCTGGGCAAAACCAGATGGTACTGGGTATTCTCAAACATGTGAGGATGCAAATAAAGATGGTTTCTGCGACAAACCATATACTCTTGGATATAATAATGTGGATTACTTACCCCTTTCAAAAAATATACTTTTTAATAACTGTTTACAGTTAAATCGCAGTAGATTCAACTATCTTCTTGTAAACGATATCATAAATTCCTCTCAAAGTTACTGTATAAACATTTCTGCCAACAATCTTACCCTGAATTGTCAGAATCATATAATAGATGGAAACGGCGCAGCAAGCTACGGGATTTATGCGTATAGAAAAGTACCACAAGTAACAAACATAACCATCGAAAACTGCGTTCTCTCAGACTGGAGAGGAGCGAATATCTATTTTTATCAGGCTGATAAAAATATTCTAAATAAAATAATTACGGCTCACTCCCCTGATTGCGGTATACTCTTAAACAACTCTTCTTCCAATGTCCTTACGAATATTGCGGTAAAATCCAACGGACATGGAATTGGTTTGTTTAACGGCTATTCCAACACGATCAATAATTCAATGTTGGTTGGAAATACTCATTCAGGGTTGTATGTGGATGGAAGTGAGAATAATCTCATCTACAACAATTTTTTCAACAACACGAATAACGTTGCTTTTGCGCAGGGAATTAGTATAGAGCGGAACAGATGGAATTACGGAAGCGTTTCAAATGGTACAAACATAATCGGTTACTGGTATATTGCTGGCAATTACTGGGCGAAGCCTGATGGTAGTGGTTACAGCGAGATATGCAAAGATGAAGATTACGATGGCGTATGCGATAATGCATACGATGTTATTTACGATAGGGAATGCGGTGTGGGAACAGGTTATGCGTGTTCCAACAATACAGATTACTTCCCTCTAACCAAACCCAAAATTTTGAAAGTCTCCTTTGCTTACAATTCTTCTGTAGGAAATAATCTTAAGGAATATGGGAAGGATTCCTTGTTAAAATATGTCTATGCTTTGTTTAGCGATTATTTGAGTTCTTTTGTTTTTGAGAGTGGAAGATTGATTTCTATGTTTGGAAATGAGAGGAACATCAGCATGTGGGCTGCTCCTTACAGCAGAGTTTATTTTGTTGTAACTAAGAATATAGGTAAGGAAGAATTTGAAAAAAGAGTGGAAATGGTTAGAAGCAGGGAATTTTTGGGTTATGGAAGGTTTAATTTTGGTTATGAGCTTGGTAAAAAGTTTTTGGTTAGGGTTATTCTTTCTTATGATAGAATGGTCTTTGAAGGCACAAAAATACTTGAAAAAGGTGTATACAGACTCATGATAAGAAACATTGGAAAAAATAATGAAAATGTAGTGATAAGAATTTCTTAGAGAATACTTAACTTATTACTCAATATCTCTTATTCCTTCTGGTGTTATTGCAAATAGCGCCTCTCCCTCTGGTAGATAAGGAGAATCTATTATTCTTGCTATTCTTGTATTACTCTTTGATTTTCTCACATAGACTCTGTGAGTGGAAAAATGTCCAAGTACATGCCCACCAACAGGTGCTGTAGGATCACCGAAAAGCACATCTGGACGAGCCATTACTTGGTTTGTAATGTAAACAGCTAGATTATACACATCTGCAAGTCTCTGTAAAGCGTGCAAATGCCTGTTGAGCTTCTGCTGCCTTTCGGCAAGCTCGCCTCTTCCAGTGTATTCTGCCCTGAAGTGAGAGGTTACAGAATCTATTATTATCAGCCTTATGTTTTTTTCTTTAATTATTTCTGCCGCTTTTTCTACAAGGAGTATCTGATGATCTGTGTTATAAGCACGGGCATAAACTATGTTTTTCAAAGCTTCATCCGGATCAAGTCCAATAGCTTCTGCAAGTTCCCTTATTCTTTCTGGCCTAAAAGTGCCTTCTGTATCTATAAACAGACAACCACCTTCTAACCCACCTTCACTTACTGGTAACTGGACATTGACCGCAAGCTGAAAACCTACCTGTGTTTTTCCACAGCCGAAGCCGCCGTGAAACTCTGTAACTGCCTGAGTCTCTATACCTCCTCCAAGAAGATTATCTAAAGCCTTACTTCCTGTAGTGAGGCGTACAACTTTCTTTCTCCTTTCGTAAACATCTGCAGCGGTTTCAAAGCCTATATCGAGGGCTTTCCTTGATGCCTCTATCAATTTTATCGCGGTTTGCTCACCAACTATTTCAGAAAGCTCTTTAACAGAAGCCGTGGCGAGAGCCATTAAATCAACAAAACCCGCATTTCTCAGTTTTTCAAGAGTTTTTTGTCCCACCCCTGGAATATCCTCTAATGCTAGTATTTTTTTCTCATTTGCATTTTCGTTCGACATGAAAATTTAAGAAAAAAAAGAAAATATTTAAATTTGTTGTATATTCTCTCTATCTTTTTTTGTTCGACCAATAGAGCACAATAGCTAGAATTATAGCCAGTACACCGTAAACTATCATATTATCTACTCCTAGCAAATCACCCAACAAAGGCGTTTTGGTCGGAATATGATAAGTGGGTTTAAGTACTTCGTTCAGGAAATATATTGTTAAAGCCGCCCCTGGAAGCCATGCAAGAAAAACCACTATTGCATGCAAAAACCCTTCGCCTATTCTTCGAAGAGTACCTATTACACACCCTCCAGAGATCATTATTCCGAGCCCGAAAAATATACCCGAGAGTATGTTATAAACTCCGTAACCTCTGAGTTGACCTACAGCTTTTAGACCGAGAAACTGAAAGCCTAAACCTGTGATTATGAAAATTATAGCAAACCAAGTAAGTATTCTTCTATAATTTCCTGCGAAGGCTTGAGCAAGATCTGTAGATAAACAAAAGCTCATTCTCTGAGCAATTACACCAAAAACTATACCAAACACAAACGCCAATACCAAGTTAGCTTCTACCACAGCCATTCTTTTCTCACCCTTTTCTCATCACTATCTTATATCCTATGTAAGCACCTATTATTATTCCAAGCGCGGATAGAAAGGAATTAACACCGAGCATCGGCATTCCTGTAACAAACGGTGTTGTGCAAGTTCCGGGAGCAAGAGTAAAACCAATTCCCATTAGGAACCCCCCTATTACAGCACGAATGAGTGTTTCCTTGTTAAGTTTTCTTATAAAAAATTCTTTAGACACTACAGCAGAAATGAAAGCACCTGTTATGAGACCTAGATTTATAGTAAGGGGTATAAGGAATTTCTCCACCTTAAACCCTATCAAAGGTAAAAAACTACTACCACCGATCCAGAATTTTCCAATAAAATAATACATGAAAACATTCCAAATTGCAAACAATGCAGCCCAAAACCACACTTTTGTAGAAAGTTCTTTAAAATTCATTATTCTCCCCTTTTCTTTATAATAATCTTCCACCCGTTATCCACACCTTCAACGGAAACATCATATCCAAGTCTTTTTGCCTCTTCTGGAACACTTCTTGTGGCAAGCGGCTCATCCGTGAATATCTCTAAAGTTTCTCCAGAAGAAAGTTTTTTAAGATGTTCAAGGGCCACCACAACCGGATAAGGACATATTTTTCCGCGAACATCTATCGAAACCATAATTTTCAAAAATATAAAAAAATATTTTAAAATTTTCTCTTCTACAAAAAATATATCTTAAAATAATCTAAATCCTTAAAAATTTGTAATGTAAAAGCATTACCATGGAAGGTGAAGAAAAGCTCATTGAATTTATCTCAAGAGATGTTGCACAAAAAGTTTTGCAATTGTGGGGAGGAAAACCAGAACAGATAAGGAAAAGACTTGGTGATAAAGTACATATAGTGGAGCTTCAGAACAGGTTAACATCAATCATCCTTTTCACAATGGGAATGAAAGCAGCTGTGATGGGAGCCGGACAAACAGTAGGAAGAGCTATAGCGAGCTACTGCACACTTTGCTGTGATGTAGCTAGAAAAGTTAAAGAATTCAGAAACTGCTTTTCTCTGGAAGAAGTCCAAAACTGCGAGTTAATAAAGCTTTTGAAAGAACTTTTCGAAGTAACAGGCTTGGGTATTTTAAGCGTAACTGAATTTGAAAAAGACGAAAGAATAGCTATAAAAATAGAGGAATGTGTCGAATGTGCAGGTCTGCCAAACATAGGCAAAAAAGTTTGTTATTACATGTGTGGTTATCTTGAAGGAATGTTCAGTGTTTTCTGGGATAAAGAAGTTAAATGCCGTGAGAAAAAATGCTTTGCAAAGGGGAATGGATTCTGTGAATTTGAAATAGAGGTGATAGAGTAAAGTAAGAAGAAGTATTCTAAAAAACCCAAAAAGAATGGGATTAAAAGTTAAGGTTGAAAAATGGAGACTGTTCGTTATTTGGTTTTTCATTCCTGTGATTTGTAGTCAATTTATAAGAACAAAATGATCTCTTCTTTGCTTTATGTATTTTGTAGCTTTCACGTTCTTCATCAATGCAACCAGAAAAACTCAACCCACCATAAACAGTTCCCCTACCTCATTAATAACTTTTTTATAAATTCTCTTCTACCCATTTTACTTTTCATTTTTTGCTACGAACGAAATCTTTAAAAATATCAGAACACGCTATATCAAATACCCTTGAGGTGATGACTTATTGGAGGAAAAGCTCAAAAAATCCTTTATCCAGAAAATTGCAAAGTTCTGTAAAGAAAGGGGATTTGTTTTTCCCTCTTGCGAAATTTATGGTGGGTTGGCAGGTTTCTATGACTACGGTCCTTTGGGAGTAGAGCTTAAGAAGAACATAAAAGATGAATGGTGGAGCACATTTGTCAGGAAAAGAGACGATGTAGTTGGAATAGATGGCTCCACAATAACACATGCAAAAGTATGGGAAGCTTCTGGACATGTTGAGTGTTTTGTAGATCCTCTGGTTGAATGCAAATCTTGTCATAGGCGCTTTAGAGCAGATCACCTAGTAGAAGACTTGCTCGGAATGAGTGTTGACGGAATTAGCATAGAAGAAGTTGATGAAATAATTAAAAAGCATTCTCTTAAATGCCCTGAATGCAGTGGTGAACTAAGCTCTGTAAAAAGTTTTAATTTAATGTTCAAAACGTTTGTTGGACCGGTTGAAGATGAAGCACACATAGCATATCTCCGTCCAGAAACAGCACAGTTAATGTTCACAAATTTTAAGCTCGTTATGAAATCTGCGAGAATGAAGCTTCCATTTGGGATAGCACAAATAGGAAGAGCTTACCGTAACGAAATTTCTCCACGAGACTTTCTTTTCAGAATGCGCGAGTTTGAACAAATGGAAATAGAGTATTTCATACATCCAGAAAAAGTAAATGACTGCCCTTATCTTACCGAGGAGCTTCTTAATTTCGAGATGAACATACTCTCGGCAGAAATGCAGATGAAAGGAGAAGAACAAAGAAAAATGACTCTTCGAGAAGCTCTGGATAAGGGTATAATAACAACACGCTGGCATGGATATTGGCTGGCTTTAATGTACAAGTGGTTTATTGATCTTGGTGTAAATCCAGAGAAGCTCAGAGCAAGGCAACACCTACCAGAGGAGAAAAGTCATTATGCTCTTGATACGTGGGATATAGAGTATCACTTCCCCTTTGGCTGGAAGGAGATTCATGGAATAGCTAACAGAACTACATTTGATTTGAGCAGACACATGGAGTTCAGCGGAAAGGATTTGAGTGTTTTTGATGAAGAAAGTAAGAAAAAAATAGTTCCTTATGTTGTTGCAGAACCTTCTCAAGGTATTGATAGAGCTTTTCTTGTTTTTCTAATAGATGCATTCACGGAAGAAAATGGAAAAGTTGTATTAAAGTTCCACCCAAAAATTGCACCTTATAAAGTTGCTGTTTTGCCATTAGTTGCAAGAGATGGCCTTCCTGAAAAGGCGAGAGAAATTCACGAAACGTTAAAACAAAAATTCACGAGCTACTACGATGAGAAAGGAAGTATAGGAAAGCGTTATGTAAGACAAGATGAAATAGGCACACCGTTCTGTGTAACAGTTGATTATCAAACGCTTGGGGATGAGACAGTTACAATAAGGTTCAGAGATACAAAAGAACAGATAAGACTAAAGATTTCCGAGCTCTGTGGAATTCTTGAAAAACTCATTTCTGGAGGGCTTAAATTTTCAGAGCTAAAAGAACACGAATTTAATTCCAAGTGAAGCAAAAAGCACAAGCAAAGCTGCTATCAGCAAACCAAAAAATATGCTTATCATCGCCTTATATGGGCTCATCCTCAAAATAAAAGCTATTAAGCTCCCTGTCCAAGCACCTGTAAACGGCAGAGGAATTGCAACAAAAAACACCAACCCAAAATATCCGTATTTCTCAATACTTTTCTTTTTCTTTTCAATTTTTCCCACAAGCTTTTCATAATATGCTCTTAGAAACGTATAGCGCATAATTAATTTTTCGATTCTTGAAAGAAGGAAGAGAATTATAGGAACGGGCACAAATGACCCTAGAATACCGAGGAAAAATGCTTGTATAGGAGGAATGCCAAGAATTATTCCGAGAGGTATTCCAACTCTTAATTCAGCAAAGGGAAGCGCGGATGTTAGAAAAACGAAAAGTGTCTTTGAGAGCATTACATGAACACCTCTATTCCGTTTTCCCTATGATGAAAGGTTATTCTCTCTTTTTATCATGAAACTCCTCCCCTAATTTACTTGCCTCAACACCTTCTTGTACTTTGTATTTCGCATCTTTCCTTTGCGAATAAGGAATCTCGCAGGGTGATGAAAGTTTGAAGAAAACTACCTTACATATCCTCATTCCTGGATAAAGAGCAACAGGCATTATTCCGATGTTGTTTATTTCCAGAACGAGCCTTCCTTCCCATCCCGGATTTATGAATGTTGATGTTATGTGTGTTAGAATTCCTAACCTTCCAAGTGAGCTTCTACCATCAACAGCACCTGCCAAATCACTTGGAAACTTTATGTATTCTTTTACCGTACCAAGAACAAACTCACCCGGATGAAGAATAAAAGGTTTTCCATCTTTAACAACGATTTTTTCCGTGTAATCCTTCGGAGGAGATTTCGGGTCTATATAGGCAACTTCTCTTCTTTTGAAAATTAAAAATTCGTTTCCCAAACGCAAATCTATCCATGCTGGCTGTATTTGTTCTTCGCTTGGCGCTGGTTCTATAACCAGCTTTCCATTTTTTAAATACTCCTTTATGTCTTTGTCAGAAAGTATCATAGGAGAATATTTACTGTATAATTATTTTAATTTTAATTTCGTTCTAAGTGAGCTTTATATTGATTCTTTTTATTAAAAATAACATGACTTTACGACAACCAATACTCTGCGTGCTTGGTCATGTTGATCATGGAAAAACTACTTTGTTAGACAAAATTCGCGCGACTGCTGTTGCTGCAAGGGAAGCTGGAGGAATAACCCAAGCTATTGGTGCTACAGAAATACCCGCCGAAACAATCAAAAAAATATGTGGAAATCTTTTGGAAAAATTCAATGTCAAGCTTGAGATACCCGGGATTCTCATTCTCGACACCCCAGGACACGAGGCCTTTTCCCTTCTTCGCAGAATTGGTGGAAGCTGTGCTGATCTCGCTATATTAGTTGTGGATATTACAGAAGGTGTTAAGGAGCAAACAAAAGAGAGCATAGAATATTTGAAAACTTTCAAAACGCCTTTTCTCGTTGCAGCTACAAAAATAGATAAAATTCCGGGATGGATTGTACATGAAAATAGCTCTTTTCTTGAAAGCTTTGCAAAACAACCAGAGCATGTCAAGCAAAGATTTGAAGAACTCCTGTATACCTTAATTGCACAGCTTTCTGAGCTCGGTTTCGACGCAGAACGCTTCGATAGGGTTACAGATTTTAAAAGAACTCTTGCAATTGTTCCTTGCTCTGGTGTTAGCGGTGAAGGCATTCAGGAACTTTTGCTGATAGTCGCGGGTCTTTCTCAGGTTTTTCTGAAAAACAAGCTAGAACTTCACAAGGGTGCTGCTTTTGGTTCAATTCTCGAAGTAAAAGAAATGCGCGGGTTTGGAACTGTTATAGATGTTATTTTTTACGATGGCGAAGTACATCGCGGGGATTATCTTGTTATAGGCGGGGATAAGATAAAGGTAACCAAAATAAAAGCAATTCTCAAACCCAAACCGCTCCACGAGCTTCGTGTTGAAAAAGAGTTTGAAAATGTTGAAAGTGCAACTGCTGCGTGCGGAGTTAGAATAGCTGCTCATGACTTAGAAGGCGTAAAGGCTGGAATGCCTATAATAGCGACACGTGAAAAGGAGAAAGTCAAAGAAATGGAAGATATTCTAAAAAGAGAAATAGCATCTGTAGAGTTCGAAACAGAAGGAGAAGGTATAGTTGTAAAAGCAGATACTCTTGGTAGTCTCGATGCGCTTGTAAATGTTTTGAAAAGAAGGGGAATAAAGCTGAAAAAGGCAGAGGTGGGTTGTGTTTCGAAAACCGATGTTATGCTTGCAGATACACAGGAAGATAAGTGTTTACGTGCAATTCTTGCATTTAACGTTGATATAGACGAAATAGCAGAACAAGAGGCCAAGAACAGAGGGGTGAAAATCTTTCAGAACAACGTAATTTACAGGCTAATAGAAGAGTTTGAAAAATGGGTAGAAGAAGAGAAGAGAAGAGAAAAAATGGAAAAACTCGCACTATTAAAGCGCGCTGCGATGATAAGAATACTTCCTGGATTTGTGTTCAGACAAAGCAAGCCTGCGATAGTTGGAGTCGAGGTTCTCGAAGGTACATTAAAGCCAGGAATTGAGCTTGTTAAAGAGGGGAGAGGAATTATAGGTGAAGTAAAGGAAGTGCAGAACGAGGGCCAAACAGTAGAGGAAGCTACGCGAGGGGAGAGGGTTGCTATTTCAATAGAAGGTGGTGTTGTAGGTAGAAATATTGACGAGGGGGATATACTCTTTACATTTTTAACAAAAGAAGATTTTAAAGCACTCGTGGAATTTAAAGAAGATATTCCACCAGAAGAAATAGAACTCGCAAAAAAAATTGTAGAAAGGTTCAAAGACCTCAAGAGAAAGTAACTAAAAGTTTATTTTTATTTTTCCTCTTTTTTGCTTTCTTCAACACCCTCCTTCTTTTCCTCAGATTTTTTGGTCTCTTTTGTTTCTTCTTTTCTTTCTTTTTTGGATGGTAGATTTATATCAACTCCAAGAAGCTCTGCATAAACCTTTCCCTCGTGGACAATTGCATGAATCCTTATCCTTCGAGGTGGCTTTTGAATACCGCGCTTCCAAACAGCTTCGTTTATACTTTTTCCTATAACAACATCCTCCAGTTTTCCCACTTTCATATGCTTTTTGAGAAATTCACGAATTACTTTCATTGCTTTTTTTGCTCTTTTTGTTCTCGGAGCACGAAAAGCTTTTTTAAGAGGAATTGTAAAAATTCTCTCTTCCATTTTCTAACACCTCATCTTTTATACCTTCCTCTTCTCCAGTGTTTCCTTCCATGTACATAGATTCTTCTACTCATAGCTCTTTTACCGAACTTCCTCAAATCAGCCCATCTCGGCGCAGGCTTCTTTGAAGCAGCTATTAGCCTTAACTTCTTAGCGAGATGGTAAAGCACCATTTTAATCACCCCTTCACTTTCGCACAAATCTTATTTTACTTTCTCTCTTTCTCGTGAGCATTTCGAGTAATCTTTTGAGAGCAGCATCATCTATTACATCTCGCAATTTTCCAGACTGATAAGCCTGGACAAGGTAATTCTCAACCTGCATTGCAAGCACAGGATTTACCATCTTAACCCTTCCTAAACGCTCCATGGCTTCTTTTGTAAGAACCTTTCTAAGCACTTCTTTTTTCAGCGCTTCCAAAAGCGCTTCGTTTTGGACATTCTGCGTGGAATCACCATTCATCTTATTCGCCTTTGCAAACTTCTTTTGCTATTCTGTGCAAAAGGCTTATACCCTTTGGTGTTAACACTCTTCCCTTTCTTGGTTTCTCAACTTTTTGAGTAAGACCAGCTGCTTCAAGCTGCTGGAGCATTGTTCTTATAAACTTTCCACCGGCCTTCATGAACTTTGGAGGAGCATGTCCCCGTCTTCTTCTCTTACCAAAGTGTGTTCTGAGCCTCGAAACACCAACAGGGCCGTATAAGTAAAGCTGTCTCATTATTGCAGCGCACCTTATATACCAGAAATCCTTCTGCTGAGGGGGCCTTTCGCAACAGACACCTGTTTTTATGGGAACTGGATAGGGATATTTAATCACATCTATTTTCTTTAACTCCTCTGCAAGCTTTTCTATAAGCTTCTGAGGATCAACTGCCCTTATAGGGTCTACACCTGAAATATCCATGCCTCTCACCTTAAGCTGAGCTTTCTGTGAAATGGTATTTAAAGTTTTTAAGTTTTTCCAGCAATTAAACGCTATGGTAAATCTCGACAAACTTCTTGCACTTGCCAATAAAATAAAGGACGAAGAACTTAGAAAAAAGGTTATTGAGTTGTTGAAAGACCCAAAACTTTCAAATCCAGAATTTTTGTATCCTCCAGAAGACCCTGAAAAAATACCATCTTCTATTTCTGCACACCACTCAAGAGAAGGCGGGCATATAGAGCATACAGCCTCTGTGACAGAGCTTGCAATAAAGTTAGCGGTGCATTTTGAAAACGTTTACGGAGTTAAGATAAATATGGACTATGTAATCGCCGGTGCACTTCTCCATGACTGGATGAAAATTTATCTTTTCAAAAGATACGCTGGAAAATGGTGTAGCAGCGGCTGTTTGATAGACCATGCCGTGTTATGTGCATGCGAGCTCTATGCGAGAGGGTTCCCCGAAGAGGTTATTCACATAGTCGAAGCACATGGTGGAGACCTTGGCCAAGTTGCTGCAAGACCACAAACAATAGAAGCTCTTATAGTTTTCTACGCAGATGTGCTTGATGCTGTTGTCGAACACTTTTTGAGGGGAAACGAAATTAAAATGCTTTTATTAAATGAGAACGAAGAAGTATAACATGTCGAGTGCCGAAAAAGTGGCAGAAGCCATAAGAACGATGCGGGAAAATACTGCAATAATTTTCCATTGTGACGCTGATGGAGTTTGCTCAGCAGCACAGATTTTAAGATACTTCTTCTCTCTTTGTGTAGCACCAAAACTTGTTTGTGGCGAGCTTGAAGAAAGCACATTTTCAAAAGCACATCCATGCGAAAATGCGATTATTCTTGATTTGGCTGCTGATCATCACATCACATGGCTCAAAGGATTTTCAAGAGTTGTTCTTATAGATCACCACTTACCGCAACGCGATTTAAACGAGTTTGGATTTGTTCATTTCAATCCGAGACTGAAAAACCGCTCTGTCTACATCTCTGCGAGCGAACTCTGTAAAGAGGTTTGTGAACTACTTGGAGTAGCAAATACAGAGTGGATAGCCAGAATCGGTGCGGTCGGTGATAGGAGTATAGAAGGTACTGAAAGGGAGATGAAAGCGGTTGAATACATAGACGCCGTAAGAGCAATAGAAGGCGAAGAGAAACTCGTTGAGGTAGCTAAAACTCTCGCAACATGCAAAAACATAGATGAGTTTCTCTCAATAAGAAAGTACAAAGAGCTTGCGGAAAAGCTTAACAAAGAAATCGAAAAATGGGTAAGAGGGTTTTCTCCTTCCAGAGAAATTTGCTTTTACGAAATAGATACGCCGTATTCAATAATTTCTGTTGTTGCAAACAAGCTTTTTGATATGTACCCAGAGAAAACAATAATAGTCTACGGAATACGCGGAAATTGTGTTAAGATTTCTGGAAGGAGCAGAAAGTATAACCTTGGAGAAATTTTCAAAAAAGCAAGCGAAGGAATAGGAAAAGGTGGTGGTCATCCTGTAGCGGCCGGTGCAAGAATAGAACTGGGAAAAGAAAGTATTTTTATAGAAAAATTGAAAAAGTTGTTAAGTGGTGCTGAAAAATGCGTATAAAAAGAGCTTTACATGTCGCAGTTATTTTGGATGGAAACAGAAGGTTTGCAAAAAGGCTGATGAAAGAACCATGGTATGGACATAGATGGGGTGCCAAAAAGGTAAAAGAATTTCTCTGCTGGGCAAGAGAATACGGAATAAAATACGTAACACTTTATTCTCTTTCCCTTGAAAATCTCTCCAAAAGACCAAAAAAGGAATTAGAACATATTTTCAGGCTTTTTGAAAAGGAGTTCAAGAAAATTCTGAATCCGAAACACGAAGTTCATAGGTATAAAACAAAGGTTCGCATTATAGGAAGGAAATCTGTGCTTCCGCTCTCTCTTAGAAAACTTTTCAGAGAAGTTGAGAAGATTACTGCAAAGTACAAGAACTATTTCCTTAACTTCGCGATAGCTTATGGTGGGAAGCAGGAAATCGTAGATGCTGCAAAGAAAATCGCGAAGAAAGTTGAGAATGGAAGGTTATCTGCAAAAGATGTTGACGAAAAGTTAATAGAAAAAAATCTGTACGCCCCTGACTTTCCGCCAGTTGATATTTTAATAAGAACGGGCGGAGAAAAGAGGCTTAGTAATTTTTTGTTGTGGCAATGTGCTTATGCAGAGTTTTTCTTTGTTGATAAAATGTGGCCAGAATTTGAAAAAAGTGATTTTGTAAAAATCCTGGAAGAGTTTAACCGAAGGGAAAGAAGATTTGGAAGATAATTTAGCACGTGAAGTTTGCAGTTATGTAAAGTTCTGGAGAATAAAGCGTTATGTTAAATGTTATATTTGTGGGGTACACCTTGTAAGAAATGTTTATGAAATCTCCTCTTTCTTCGTATTCTTTCTTTATTTGAGTTATAAATAGATTCAATTGCGCCTCTATTACATTTTTTGGAACCGGATACTGCGAAGAACCAGATGAATATACTGTTGATCCACCGCTGGCTATAATACTATCAACCACATAGGGCTCTGTTGGAGCGTATTTTCTTATTCGAACCCAATCAACACGTAAGATAGAAACAGGATAGTTTGTTGCTCCCCAATGTTCTGCTGAAAATCTTATAGAAATGAATGGTGTGGTTGGTGGGGTTGAACTTAAAGTTTCCAGTAGGTTTCCGTCTATGAAGAAACTTGATTGACCATTTGCATGAGAAATTGTATAAACATGCCATTCATCAGGACGATATGTAGAGCTATAATCTGCCGTAAAACTTGTGCTTATTCCGTTGTTCTGATATCCTTTATTACCCCATTCGGCTTGAAAGAATCCAACAATCCCTGTTGTTGCTATAATTTGTTCGTGTGTGGCCCTATACCATCCTGCTGATCCCGTACCACCCCAGTTTGGTGTTATAGAACGATACTCTACTACAATAGAATTGAATGAAAGGTGGGAAATATCAGCTTCTATTCCATAGGAGGATGCACCATCTCCAAGTCTACCATCCTGCAGTGCAATTTCTACATAACCGTTTCCTACTTTAACATATTTAACCGTATCTGGTGAACCATCATATCTAAAATATTTTACTTGCCACTTATTTGTATTCAAACTATTTCCATTAAAATCGTCATAAAAATCGAAAACTTGATCTCCATTTTTGGCTTCGTTTTGTGTAGAAGGAATTATATACAAGGTTGTATTTAAACTCGCGGATAAGTTTACTTTTACCCAAATTATATTAGATGCTGTTGAGTTACACTCTCCATTACTTTGCTCAAAACAGTAGTTTACACAGCTTAATCCAGCGGTATCATAACAAAGTTTAAAGTTAAAATCATTCGTTATCTGGTTGAGCGTTATATACTTCAGCTGTATTTGGGAATTTGCAGGAATGCTAGGAACCTTTATCCATATTCCCACAATGTCCGATGGGGTGCTGTTACATTCTCCGTTAGAATGCTCGTAACAGAAGGGGATTCTATTTCCATTTTGATCTTTAATATCAACTATTACATCGCCTGCTAATTTAGAAAGTTCAGTTGAGTTCACATACACCTGAAATCCCTGAAGATTTTGAGAATTTGGATTGCTGACAGTAATAACACTGTTAGCTGTATCGATGATTGTTGCTGGCTCTACTGGAGCGTATTTTCTTACATGAATCCAGTCAAAATATACATTATTAGTTGTGACATCAGTATCTCCAGAAATCCCTATTTTGCCAGAAGATGGAATTGTTCCGGATCTGCAAAATTCGTTTGTCCAAGGAACTTTTAGACATATTTTTTTGTTCAATACTTTTACCTTATAAGTATGCCAGTTTGTGTCTGATAACCTTGTGCTGGTAGTACCTCTACCATTAATCGCGATTTGACATGCATATTGATCGATATCTGCATAGTAGTATATATTGTAATAGTTTAGCGCAATGTCTTCTTCCATTGCTCCAGGCAAAGACTTGGATTTTGCCCGAAATTCTACGATAAAAGGAGGAGTAAATTTTTGAATTGACCAAATAGCGTATTCTTCTCCTTTACTGGACCATTCCCAACACCAAGGACACCCCCAGTTTCCATCAAACTCAATAGCTTCGGATGAAATAGAATATGTTCCTCCTAAAGAACTGTTTTGAAAATTCCATTTCGATGTATCTTTGAATTTAAAATCGTCATAAAAATCAAACACCTCATCGCCGTTTACGGCTTTTGTAAAAGCTTTTAGTAAATCGATTCTGACCTGGTAGTTGTTTAGCTCATAGCTGTTCGGATTGTAAATTAATATCCCGTAACGTGTTTGCTGCGAAGGTGTTGAAAAAGTTTGGCTCTTATTACCTCCTACAAGATTACACAGCTCGCTTTTAAGTTCGGGTATATATGCCAATTCGGGATGAATCGAAAGTGAAGAAGGAGAAGGCTTTTCAAGAGAAGTAAAGTAAATACCGAACGAAGTTATGGAACTCATTACGAGAGCAGCTGCTATTATGAAAAACTGTCCTTTACAAGAGCATTTTAACGATCTGGGCATGAAGCACACCTTTCACTTCAAGTATACCATTTTTTTCGACCCATCCCCTTTCCATAGCAAGTGTAACTATTTTTCTTCCGAGCAAATTTATGATTGTGGCTTCTTCAAAAAGCGCGATAACTTCCTCACCTATTCTTTCTCCTTCATAAAACTCTGGTTTTGCTTCGAGGATTATCTCATTTTCTTCGAATTTTTTTCCAATTATAGCTGCATCGCATACAGCAAGTATAACATCTCTTCCTTTCCTGTAAATTTTATGGTAAAATGGCTTTATTTCAGCTGTTTCACAGGACATTTTGCACCACAGGCTTCACACTTCATTATAATTATTCTATCCTCTTTTACGAGCTTCGTATCTGGTTTTTTACATTCTTTACAAAGCACAAACTCATTTACATATTCCTCTATCTTCTGCTGAATTGTTTTTTGGCTTATTTTGCTTTGAAAAACAGCCCTACCTCCTTCTATACTTCCCGGGGCAGCAAGCTCTCTTGCAAGGAATTTCAGCATATGCCTCTGATCTCTTCGCAAATATTCTGCAATCTGCGAGAAGTTTTTTATGATTGTAAACGCTCCCTGTACAAGTACTTCTGCCTTCGGTGTTTCAAACCTTTCATCTTTTCCAGACTTCTTTATTTTGGCAAATGCTTCTTCCAGCATTTTCTCATAGTTTGGTAGCATCTACATCACCACCCTAAGCTTTCCCGGTTTTGGCTCAAAACATTTTCCGGTTTCGAGTAGACGATCTATTATTTCATCGAGCTTATTTTCTTCTAAACCGCTCGTCTTTAAAAGCTCAAAGTAGTCAGCTCCCTCTCCTCTATCAAGTTCTTTTATTAGTTTCAATACTTTACTTTCTTTTTCATCTTCTCCAACTTTATTTTCTTCGACGTGCTTGTATATTATTTCCTTTGCCTCAAGGATTGCTTCTATTTCTTTTTTAGAAATATTATCATTTAAAAGCGTATAAAGCTCATTCATATCCGAGCTTTGTGGAAGATATTTCATTACATCTCTTATTTTTTTGCTTTGTTCTTTAAGTATGTTTACTATTTCCAAAATCCTAAGTGTTTCGAAATTTGGATCTTCTATAACCTTTGCTATCTCATCGTTAATCCATATCTCATTTTCATCGCATCTAATTCTTCCAATTATATCTACTACTGAGCCTTTCTCTATTTTTTCTATCTTCGAAATATTTTCAAAAAACTTTACTCTTATACTTCCTGTACCATCATCTATAACTAGAAAACCGTAAGTTCCTGAGGGGTTTATGTATTTGTCAACAACATTACCGAGAATTCTTACTCGCGAAACTTTTCTTCCTGTAGGAGTTATTATGTAAGGGCTTTCCAATCCTGTTTTCGGCACAAATTTACCAGAGATAATTTCCCATACGAGCACCTTTTTTGCTGTTAAACGTCTTAGTTCCATAAAAAATATTGACAATCAATTCTTAAATGTTTGAATGGTGCGCCGGCCGGGGTTCGAACCCGGGTCACCGGCTTGGAAGGCCGGTATCCTACCACTAGACTACCGGCGCGTTAATATATTTCATTGAACAAACGCTTTAAAAAGTTTATATCATTTTTCTGAAAAACAAATTAATGTGCGCATTTATAGTTTTTGAAGGTATAGACGGTGCAGGGGGGGAAACGCAAAGCAAAATTCTTAAAGAAAAGCTTGAAATTCTTGGTAAGGAAGTTGTTCTATTGAGATATCCAGATGGAAAGCATGAAATTGGGAAGTTCATTTACATGCACCTTGAAAAAAGGAACATATTAACCCCAGAATCTTTGCTTTTGCTATTTCTTGCCGATTTTGCGAAAGATAAGGAAAAAATAATAAAAGCAATGAAAAATGGAAAAATTGTTATCGCTGACAGGTATTTCACTTCAACAATTGTTTACCAGCACGCTCAGGGAATAGAACTCAGTAAAATCCTTTCTCTCGCAGAGATTATAAATATACCAAAGCCAGATATTGCTATCTTTTTGAAAATTTCTCCAGAAATTTCAATGAAAAGAAAGCTTGCTGAAAAGGGTTTTTTGGATAACTTTGAAAAAAACTTTGAATTTCTTAGAAAAGTTAGCAGAATCTATGAGGAAGTTGCGAAAAAAAATATTTTCTGTAAATGGGCTATGATAAATGGTGAAAGAAGTATAGAAGAAGTAAGTAAAAACGTATGGAAAATTATTGAAAATCTTATCTGTTAATATTTCATGTCTCTATTATTGTTTCTGCGTAGCCCTTTTCTGTTACCACGCTTACCTTGTAGCGTTTTCCGGGCTGTAAGTAGGG
>JALSPV010000019.1 GCA_026985775.1 Candidatus Aenigmatarchaeota archaeon | reverse complement strand
TTCTCAAAGCAAGAAGTCCAGGGGGGAAACCCGGGCCTAGCGAAACGCCGGTGGCCCTTGATGGGTGCCGGTGATTTCAGAAAAGCTACCCCGGGGATAATGGAGTCGTGGCGGGCAAGAGCTCCCATCGACCCCGCGCGTTGCTACTTCGCTGTCGGCTCCCCCCCTCCTGGCCGTGCATAAGCGGCCAAGGGTGCAGGTGTTCACTGGTTAAAGGGGGACGTTAGCTGGGTTCAGAACGGCGTGATTCGGTTGAGGGCTTTGTTTTTCCCTGTGCTAAGAGTGACCTGGAGAAGCGCATTTTTACGTGCAGAATGACCAGGTTGTACCGCACATAGAGAAATAGGGCGATGAATAAATCGTCCCAGAGTGAGAGAAAGAAATGAGCAACGGGATAGCTTATGAGCCGTATTTTTTCTACAAAGCCCCTCACCGGACGCTAAAGCCAGTTCGGTCTCTATCTTCCAGGGGTGTTCGGGCGTCTGACCGGAAGAAGGGTCAAGTACGAGAGGAACGACCCTTCGGGGCCTCTGGTTTAGGGGTTGTCCTGCAGCATTGCCCCGCAGCTACGCCCTGTGCCGCTAAGGGCTGAAGGCATCTAAGCCCAAAGTGGCCCGGAAAAAGAGGCGCCCATGGTCGCGGGTAGAAGACCCGTTTGATAGGCCGGGGGTGTAAGCAGCAAGCCCTTTTTGGGCGAGCTGTTCAGCCCGCCGGTACTAAAGACCGGTGCCGCTTGGACCTCTTCTTAAGCTGCCTATGACGTCTTGTAAATCTTCTTATTTTTGAATAGAAGTTAGAAGAAAGAAGGTAATAGGTTTATCGAAATTTTTGGAGCGTCGAAAACATACAAATTTTTATGTTTCATTGTTTTTACTTTAAACAAACTATCTTTCACTTCTTGAAACTCCATGACTTTATCCAAAGGTCGCTTTTCTTTTGGTTTACGCAAGATAGTTCTGGGAAGATTAATGTAATGACGCTTGCCTGGGCTATGCCGATAGATGATGAGGAAAATTCTTGTTATTTCTGTTTGGAAGGGAAACTACAGTTTTGAAATTCTCAAAGAAACAGAAGAGTTTGTTCTTTGTGTTCCAACTAAAGAAATGCTTCATGAGGTGTGGTTTTGTGGAACAAAGAGTGGAAAGGAAGTAGTTTCTTATGCATGTGGGTGGAAAAAGGTTTGCAAGCTTAGAAAAACTCTTGGATTTTTAGACGAAATTTTTAAGTAAATGTTTCCTTTACTGGTTTACATGACAGAGTTTTTATTGGAATTTTGGAGGGCCCTTTATTTTCTTATTTCTCCTTACGCTGCCAATGCCATTCCACCGCTTGTTAAAGGAAAAACACCAATAGATGCGGGAAAAAACTTTTTGGATGGAAAAAGAATACTTGGGAACGGAAAAACATGGGAAGGATTCGTGGCTGGCACTCTTTTTGGAACTTTTTGTGGAAGCGTAGCATGGTTGTTTTACACTCATCTCAATACTATTGCAAAGGAATACGGTTTTACACTTCCTTACATCTCTCCATTTAATGCGTTTTTGCTTTCTATTGGTGCGCTTTTTGGTGATATGCTCGGAAGCTTTATAAAGCGTAGGCTTTCTATGGAACGAGGATCTCCTGCACCGCTTTTAGATCAGCTTGATTTTATTTTTGGTGCATTCGCTGTTGGAATGTTTATAACAGATGTTAATCTTTTCACGTTTTTGTGGTGTGTTATTATTACACCAATTGTGCATATTCTTGCAAATCTACTTGCGTATGTATGTAGAATCAAAGAGGTGCCTTGGTAAATGCTTTACGCAAGAAGAGAAGTGTTTCGCGGGATTGAGAAAAAAATAGGTAAAGCGTTTGCAAAAATAATGCCATATCCTAACGCTTACACACTTTTCTCACTTATACCCGCTGTGGTTACAGCCTTTTTCATAATTAACAAAAAATTTTTTCTTGCTGCGGGGTTTTTCTTCTTTGCGATTTTCTTGGATGTAATAGACGGTGCTGTTGCAAAAACACTCGGGAAAACAAGTAAATTGGGTGCATATCTTGATACAATAGTTGATAGGTGGGTTGAGATAATAGTACTATTTTCTCTTCTTTTTGCGGACTTTCCTAGTTTACTTTTACCTGCGTATGCATGGGTTTTTCTTTTGGTGGTTGGAAGCTTGATGACAACTTATGCAAAAGCGGCCGCAAAGGAAAAAGAAATTGTAAAAAACGAGGTAAAAGGCGGTTTGCTCGAAAGGGCAGAGAGAGTATTTTTGCTTTGGTTTGCTTTAATTTTGGCTGGTTTTAATCCTTTCTATTCAATTGTTCTGATTTCAACGCTCGCTGTGCTTTCTATATTAAGCGCATTACAGAGAATTTTGATTGTAATAAGATACTCATACTCGCTCTTGAAACAAAACTAAAAAACCTCTTGGTCTAAATAAATTCACATGGGTAAGCTAAAGCAAGTCATAGTTGTAAGAACAGATTTGAAAATGGGAAAGGGGAAACTAGCTGCACAGGTTGCGCATGCTTCTATAGCAGCTTTTCTTAAGGCAGGTTTTTTTGTAAAGAAAAAGTGGCTTGGTCAAGGAATGAAAAAAGTGGTTCTTAAAGTTGAGTCGGAAAAGGAGTTACTGGAGCTTTATGAAAAAGCTCGAAAGAAAAAGCTTCCATGTGCTCTTATTAAAGATGCTGGGTTAACACAGCTTGAGCCAGGAAGTATTACTGCGCTCGCAATAGGGCCAGCTGAAGAGAAGAAAATAGACGAAATTACAGGGCATTTGAGACTTCTCTGAAAATGAGAATTATCTTACTTTTTTTCTTTCAGCTGAAGAGACGCTTCTACCAAAATTGAAATAATAAGAGGAGCTAATATAAATGTAGCTACAAAAGGAATTATCTTATCCAGCAAACCTGTTACAGAAGATATCATAATAATAACTAACCACACCACAAACGTTTCCAGTAAATTATACCTAACCTTTTTAACACTTCTCTTAAGTCCTTCTAAAACACCAGTGTTAAAGTTCACTATTTCATATCTCCAGTAAATCAAAAAGAAACCTACAATAAGAAGTAATGCCAACCAGAGGAAGAGATAACCAAGTATTAATCCTATAATCCTTATACCCTCGGCTTTATTTGAAATAATTGTGGAAAAGGAAGATGTGTGAATATGTAATTGGTGTAACTCAGAAAGAGCGGGAATTCCAACAGCGACTGTGATACCCAGAAATATTAAAAGAGAAAGAATCTGTTGGACAATTGCTTTTTTCCAGTAAACTTTTATTCCATCAAACAACATTTTTATCTTTGCTCCTTTTCTTTTTCTCCCTTCCTTTACGAGATGTATGAAGCCAAAGGTAAAAGGAGGAAAGATAAAGAAGGATAAAATAAAAAGACACATTAGTTCTAAAAGAAGCATGCGAAAATTAGCGAAAATATAGTTGATTGCACCATTAATACCAGAAGAAAGTAGAATGTTTAATAATGGTAAAAACATTACAACCGCGGGGACTGAAATAATTATGACCGGAATTAATAAGGAGAGAAAATATCCACCGATAAATGTTACAATATTTTTTTTGTAGTTTTCCCATGCTTTTTGAAATATTTTTTCCATAGGCGAACACCTTGCATAATTATTTCTTTCTTTCCTTTTTTAAACCTTTCCAAGACCAAGAATAATCTCGTAGCCTTGGGTTTGGATAACCACACGCTGCGCAGCGCTTTTTGCGAATGTGATAAGCATGTCTACCACAGCGCCTACAACGAATATGTGTTATTTTATTGTGTTTTCCAAACGATGGCGTTCCTTTGCTCATGCATCATCACTCCGGTGAAATCAATACAATGGTATCGCCTCTTATCAAAACAGAACCAAGTTTAATATGTGTATCTTCTCTTCTCTCTTCTGCTTCTTCGAGCCAAATGTTTAAATGTAAGTCGAATGCTTGGAGCATTCCTGTTATTTCAATTCCATTTTTCAGTCTTACTATAACTCGCTTTCCTTTGGAGCGGTCAAGGACATCTATTGGCCTTGGCATTTTTCACCACTCTCCTTTGTTTGTCTAAAAAGATTTTTAAAATTTATTCTCCTCCACCCTTTATCTGGAAGAGCATTTTTCTTCCAACTATATCCCAGTAAATCACTTCTATACCTTCCTTTATTTTCTCTTTCATCTCTTCTGGAATGTTTACTTCAAAAACTTCATATGTTTCAAGATCCATTATTTGTGCCTGATCTCCCATCACAGCAATTACCTGTGCGTTTCTCTTTTCAATAATCGGTACTTCTACTTCTTCATCTGCAGGCTTTACTATGCTCCTTCTTTTTCCATCGAAAACTCCTATTGCTTCTAATCTTGCTTTCGCTGCACCATGTTTTCCAGCAACAGAAGTTGTGACACTTAGAACTTTACATGGTTCACCATCAATTATCACATATCTTCCTGGCTTCAAAGATTTTATAGCTTCTCTTGTCGTTTCTCCCATAATCAACACCCCCTTTGCATGGTTTTATTTCTTGCATTATTTTTAAATATTTACACTTTTTGTTTCTGTGTGATATTCGGTTGTTGAAAGTATACTGTGTCAGAAGGTACGTTTTCTCTCACAAGCGTCGCAGGACCTATCACGCATCTGCATCCTATATGTATACCGGGCATTATGCTGCAATTTATACCAATTCGTGTATCTTTTCCAACTACACCACCAAAGCTCTTTCTTCCCGTATCAATTTTCCTTCCTTTAACGACAGCCTT
>JALSPV010000018.1 GCA_026985775.1 Candidatus Aenigmatarchaeota archaeon | reverse complement strand
TTCGTTATGTTCTTTCACACCCTTTTTAATTTCACCAAGAGCCCGAGAAATCTTACTACCCTCTCCTAAGTAATTGGTGAAACTATTATCTATATGTGTTTCAATCTCTTTCTTTGCTGTATTAATTTTAGTGTCGATGTCACCTATTTTTTGAAGTATCTCACTCCCTCCTCCCAAATACTTCTCGAAATTTTCACCCACATACTTTTTAATATCATTTTCTGCAGTTTTAACAGCTTCAGTAATTTTTTTCTGTCTTTCGATAAGCTCTTTGAAAGTTTCTCCCCAGTTTTGATTGCTTCTCTCAACGAAGTTGCTGTAATTATTTATCATTTTTACAAAATGTTTAGGTGCTTCCGAAAAATTTTCCATTGCTTTGGTTATACTCGTTATTCCCACCTTTTCAAGAAGCAAAACAGAGGAAATTATTCCTTCAGGGTTTTCGTTTGTTTCCTTCGAAACAGAAGATATAAAGTTTGCTAAATCATTGAGGGCTGACAAGACCATCACCTCCTATTCATTCTCCTTCGTTTTGTATATTTTAGAGCACGCTTCAGCCAGATATTTTCCAAAATTGCTGTAATTTTCAAGAGCACTAGCGCCCATGTATTTGCCTGCTTCTTCTAAAATTTTTGCAGCGTATTTTCTTGCTTCTTCATCTATCTTTTCTACTTTTTCAACATATTCTTTGAGAGCTTTGAATATCTCTTCGTACGATACATACCCTCCTCCCAGAAACTGGTAAGGTGCATAAGGACTTACAGGAACTCTAGCGTATGGTTGTGAGTATTCTTCACCTTCCCTTTTCTTCTTTTCGAGTTTTTCCTGAACTTTTTTGTAAATCCTCTGGTACATTTCAATCTTATCTCCAATTTTTCCGAATCCTTTTACTTCATATTTTTCAAGGTCTTTCGGTTCTATGCCGTAGGCAAAAAGCTTTACGAGATCTTGGAGCGTGAGTTTTGGTGTTCCCCTTTCCTCTTCTATCTTGCCCATAAATTCATGGAAGAGCGCTCTTTCCAGAGAATCAAGATCCACATAAACATCGTTACCTTCTTTACAAAGTTTCTTCTGATCTCTTACCCAATTAAGCGCGCTAAGGGTTTTATACCAATCCTGTGTATAACAGCTGTCTATCCAGCCGAAAAGCTCTTTTTCTTCTTCGCTATCTCGAATAAGCCACCCTCTGAGAAATCCTCCCAAGAAGTATGTAACCGGGTTTGCTAGGTAGAGTGAAATCGTATCGGATACTCCCGTATTTTCAGTTACCAGTTTTCGTGGATAATTATGATGAATAATAGTAGTAGGACCACCAAGCCATAGTCTTAAAAAAGGGTGAATATATTTCTCATGACATTCACTGAAGATCTGATCTACTTGTCCCGCTTCTTTTGTTTCCAGCATTTCTCTCCACATACTCTTGCTAGGTGGAGTCAGTACGCTCATACCCGCTCCTATCTCTAAATTAGTATTTACCATTTTCACCACCTATTAGTAATTATTACCACTATACGGTATATAAATTTTTCGGTAAAGGATTCACCTGAATTTAATATCCAAGTTTTTTCAGAATTTCTTCTCTCTTTTCGAGTAAAGGAAGAATAGCGACAATTGCATCTTTACTGTGAAAAATTTCCTTCGGGAGATCCTTTGCGGTAATGTGCTTGTAGGGATTTTTGTCTAAACCCTTTACACCTATGCTTGTAAGTACTGCGTTTATTCTTTCCAATTGTTCTTCCATGTCTTTTGGTTCGCGGAGTTTTTTACCCAATTGAAGACCGAGGGCGGCAAGCTGAGAGTACTTTGTAGGAGAAAAGAATCTTGTTATAATGAAAAGTATAAACGCTCCTATGAGTGTGAGCATAAACCAGGCATTCACCACGGGCACTATCATCGTTCCGTACATTCCTGAATAAACCAGAACGATATAAGCCGCTATCATCGCAAGCTTTTTTATTCCAGCGTGCTCTGCGAAAATCCAGTTTCCGAAAGCCAAGAGAAACATGAACAGAACTATATGTGGTACTAAAAGAAGATAAATAAGCTGATCTCCAAGCGTTGTATATTTGGCCATGAGTTCTGGAGAAATTTTGAAGATCTCAACAAATATGAGCGTGCTCAGATCCATGGGATTCCCCGAAAAATTATCTTGAAAAATACCCATATAAATCTTTGGAAAAACCTGAAGATTATGAAAAATGTGTGCGAAGGAATAGGAGGTAGAATAAAGGCCATACCAGAAGATTTTGTTGTGGAGGAAATTCCAAAAGAAAAGGAAAGAGAAGACGAAGATCAGCTTATTTTCTGGGTAGAAAAAAGAAATTGGGATACTCACGATGTAATAAGAATACTTTCAAGAAAGCTCCGTGTTTCAAGAAAAAGATTTGGTTATGCTGGAACAAAAGATAAGTTTGCGATAGCAAGGCAGCGCTTCTCTGTATGGGATCCCACAGGGGAACTTGAAGAAAAACTCAAAACAGTAAAGCTTCCTGACATAAAAATATATGGTTTTTCCCGCGGCTACAGACTGAACCTCGGCGATCTCGAAGGGAACAAGTTCTTAATCACGATTCGTGGTATTGAGCTTGAGGAAAGCGAGATAAAAGAGAGATTACAAAAAATTTTCACGGTCCTGAAAAATGGGATACCAAATTATTTTGGTGAACAAAGATTTGGAGGTATACGAGCAGTAACGCATTTGGTAGGTTACGAGATGCTTCGTGGAAATTTTGAAGAAGCTACAAAAATTTACATTTCAAAGATTTTTGAAGAAGAAGCGGAAGATATCAAAAAAATCCGCGAATTTGTTGCAAAGAACTGGGGTGATAGAAAAGCTTACTTAAAGGCTTTGAACATGTTTTCTAAGCGCTTCAGATATGAAAGGGCTATGCTTCAGTATCTTTATGTTTATCCTCGTGATTTTGTTGGTGCATTGAGGAGAATACCTAAAAAGGTTAGAAAACTATTTATAAATGCGGTACAATCTTACATCTTCAATGAAGTTTTGAAAAAACTCGTGAAAAAACACGGAATAGAAAAGCTAAAGGGAAAAACAATAAAATTAGTTGGTTATGACACTGTTTTTGAAAATAAAGAAGAAGATAGAGAAACACTAAAGCTTCTCAAAACACTTTCTTTATCTCGCGAAGATTTTCTCATGCCTTCTATGCCAGAGATGAAAACTACAGGAGGAGAAAGGAAAGCTATAATAGAGGTTAAGGACATAAAACTTCTAAGCATAAAAGAGGATGAACTCGAAAAGGGAAAAAACGCAGTTAAAATAAGCTTTAGTCTTCCTCCGGGAAGCTATGCAACAATAGTACTTGCTTATATAATGGGAGGTTGTAAAGATGAAAAGATTCAATACCCAAAACTTGGAAAATAAAATTGTGCTTGCGTCTTTCACACTTTGTTTGATAGTAGCAACCATAGCTGTATGTTTTTACTTTTCCTCTAAGGGATTTTCTCTTGAATTTTCTGGGATAAGAATTTACGATGCGATTTATACAATAAATCTACTTACTACAAAAGGAATTAACTTTACGGTTGAAGTTTTGGGAAAGGATTTAGAAGGCAATGTCGTGGATTTAAAAGGAAGGGTTGTAGGTTGTGGGAAGGGGTATTTCTTTTTGGAAACAAAAAACAAAAGAATAAGAATCGTTGAAGGACCGCTTGGTTACAAAGATGTTCGCGCTTCTTGGATAAAGATTGTTCCACAATACAGATTTTCTGTTGAGGCATTATTTCGACCACGCACGGGAAAAAAATTTAGCATTATCTTTTCTCGTTGTTTTTACGAAGGTTCCGTTGCTCTTGATGAAGCAAGTATAATTCCCTCGAAGCTTTTGTTTCTCGAGTCTATATTTCCAGAACTTAAAGGAGAAGAAAGAATAGAAATAAAGCAAATAAACAACGGAATAATTTTGAGCTTTCTCTATCCAGTTCCATGTGAAATCGCTGAAAAACTAGTAAATTCCTTTAACTACACTCATTTTTCCACAGATTACGAGCGATACTTTTTACCTGCCGAGAGCATGGATGAAGTTAAGAATCTTGAAAAAATGCTCATAAACAGGGGTGCTGTTCTTGTCAACTATCATAAAGCGTATTGATGCGTTCTCACCAGCATCACTTTACCCATTGGTCTGTATACTTTTTGTTATTTCGGGTGTTGCTGGTAGCTCTTTTTACAGTACCTTTCTTTTCTTTATCCATATTGCTTTTTTCTTGTTCGCGTTTTTTTGTGTACGTATCTTTCTTGAGAAACGGATTCTCGCTGTGCTTGGAAAAAGTAAAGTACATGAGCTTAATAATTTTACAAAAATTCTCGCTATGCTCTTTTCCATTCTCGGTGTACTTGGTTTTGTTTTCGCTCTTTGTACTGTTTCGTGGAATGTTCCAGCAATTTATCCTTGGTTACGACGCTACATTCCAGCGATTTTTACGTATGCAAGCTTTTTACTTGTCCCGGCGTGTATAATATCTTTCCAAGAATTTCTTTTGAAAGGGGAAGAAAAAAAAGCTATATTCATCTTTTTTTCTGGGCTTTTTTCTATAAGCATACTCGGTTATAGAACAGAGGTTATAGTGCTTTTAATTTCTTCTCTGCTTGTGCTGTGGTATTTACAAACAGAAAAGAAGAGATTGTTACAAAAAAACAGGAAAACTTTACTTTTCTTTGGAACTGCTTTTGTAATGGCTGCGTTTTTGATTTTTGCAATTTCCCTTGCGAGAAACTCGGTTGATACATTTCAGAGAAGTTCTCTAACCATGGGTGTACTTTCAATGCTTACTAAATATCTTGAAGGTGGGGAAGGTGGTGGAGTT
>JALSPV010000017.1 GCA_026985775.1 Candidatus Aenigmatarchaeota archaeon | reverse complement strand
GAAAAAAAAAGTCAAGATTTTGTTAAAGCCTCTCTCCACAGCCTGCGCGATGTGCTGGGTTATGGCTTCTTTAATAGCTGAAATAGAGGAAAAACTTTCTGAAAAGGGGTATAAGGTAGAGGTGGATATAGAGCTGTGAGAAAAAATGGAGGAAGTCATAACTTTCGAGTTCATTCGTGAAATACATAGAAAGGAGAAGACGAGAAAAGGTCTGGAATTAGAAGAGTTACCGGAGAACTTTTTTTCTCTAGTAAGCAGATGGATAGTAGAGAGGGAAAAACTCTATGAAGAAAAACGCGACCCTTCACTTTTAATAGAAATAGAGAATGCAAGAAAGCTTGTTAAAGAAATAATGTCTCAAAGGCAGAGGAAGCTTGTACTTTCTGCACTTCTTGTGCTGCGCGGAGAAGCTCCACCCGAAAACATGCTTCCTCAAGAAGAAGTATTCTTTGACAAGCTAGTACAACTTTTGAGCGAGTATAAATCACTCGTAGAGGCGGAGCTTACAGGGGATTATGCAGAAGAGATAGTTAAAGAGCTCAGAGAAAACCTTGAAATACTTAAAGAAAGTAAGAAAGAAGAAGGTGAAAAGGTAGAAGAAATCGTAAAAGAAGAGGATGTAGATGAAAAGGCCAGCGAGGAAGAGAAACAACCACCCGTATCACCAAGGGAAAAATTAATAAAAGTAAGGGCTCTTAATAATATTCCTAGGTTTGTAGACGAAAACATGCGTACATATGGCCCATACAGGAGAGGTGATATATTCGAGCTTCCCGAAGATGTAGCAAAACTCCTGTTATCAAGAAAACTCGTGGAGGAGGTTAAGGAATGAAGATACCAAAGGTCCAGAGAAGGTTTTGTCCATTTTGCAGAAAGCACACAGAGCACGAGGTCATAAGGGTTAGTGTTAGTCGTAAAAAGCGTGCACTTGCAGAAGGACAGCGTAGATTTAAGCGTGCACTCCGCGGTTACGGTGGTTTCCCAAGACCTAATCCAAAAGGAAGAGCAAAGCCAACAAGAAAGCTTGATCTTCGCTACAGATGCAGAGAATGCGGAAAGCAACATATTATAGGAGAGGGATTTAGGATTAAGAAAGCCGAATTTGTTTGAAGGTGATAAATATGAAAGAAGAGGAAATTTACAGAAAAATTATTCCTAAACCCACTAGCAGATTTTTGAAAGTTGTCTGTAGTAAATGCAAAAACGAGCAGATAATATTCAACAAAGCGGCAATGCTCGTTAAGTGCTTAGTCTGCGGAAACATTCTTGCAGAACCAACTGGAGGAAAGGCAAAAATAAAAGCAAAAGTTATTCAGGTTTTTGATTAAACTTCTTTCATCCAGTAAATTTTATCCGGAGTTAAAGCTTTATTGAATATCATTACTTGGTCATATTCTCCTGGGACAAATCCCCTACCTACAGGGCATACAGCAGCGCTTGTTCCTCTAGTTATATCTACAGGTGCTGTATTAGGAGCTATAGGACCTGCTGTTTTTGTATGAGAGTCTATTAGTTCACCATCCTTGTAAAATCTCATTTCGCCCGTAGTTGCATTATAAGTAAAAGCGTAAAAGTGCCATTCGCCTATAGGCTGGGTTTCAGGAAACTTTTAAATATTTTTGAAAAGAGGAATTTCATTGAAAATTATTTCATTTCTTGGGGGTGATGCAATGCTCGAGAAAGTTGTTCAGCTTTTGGAGCAAATAGTTAATGATAGAACTGTTCCACGAAACATAAGGAAAGGTTGTGAAGAATGTATAAACCTTTTGAAAAATGAAAACGAAGCAAAAGATATAAGAATAAATAGCGTTATTTCCATTCTTGACGAAGTAACAAATGATCCCAACATACCTATGTACACAAGAACACAGATATGGAATATCGTCTCTATCCTTGAATCTCTACAGGAATGAAAAATCTATATAAATCCTTAACAACATTAAAATAGTTTGGGTGGTTTTGATGGCCTTCAAGCTTTTTGGAAAAGATGAACCAAAAGAACTTGAGGAAGAAGAATTCATAGAAATAGATACATCTTATCCTGATGTTTCTCGAGGAAAAATACCGATAAAAATAGAACACCTCGAAGACTTTGCAGATACAGAAAAGCTTCAAAGACTTGTTAGAGAAGGTACAATAGTTTTTGTTAAAATAAAATCATTACGAGATAAAGACATATCAGAACTTAAAAGAGCAATAGAAAAACTCAGAAAGACAATAATAGCAATCAATGGGGATATAGCAGGTGCCGAAGAGGATTGGATAATTCTCTGTCCTTCCTTTGCACATGTAGTAAGAGAATCCACAAAATAAATGAAAAAAATAAAAGTTTATTTTTACATTTTCAACTTAACTTCAAAATCTTCGAGCTTTATTTCCTTGAGTTTTTCTTCTTCTACACCACGATTTCTAAGAATTTCAAGAGCAAGCATATAGTAAATCGTCGCAACCGATTTCCTACCTTTGTTGTTACACGGAATTATAAGGTCTATGTTTCTTGCTGTGTGCGAGGTATCACATAATGCAACAACAGGAATATGCATTTTTGTAGCTTCTTTTACAGCCTGTCTATCTGCAATTGGATCTGTAACCAAAATAACATCAGGCTCGTAGTATTCTGGGAAGTTTGGATTTGTAAGCGTTCCTGGTAGGAATCTTCCTATAATAGCTTTACCATTAACCATATTACAAAAAGCCTTTACAGGTTTATGACCGTTTGATTTTCTCGAAACAGCCATTATCTTTTCAAAGCGGCCAAGGAATTTACCAGCTATTTTAATGCGCTCATCTATTTTCTGCACATCAATTATTGAAAGCCCATCCTGTCTTATCCTAAAAACAAATTTCTTCATATCTTTTGTTCTGCTCCTCAAGCCTATGTGCACACCTGCTTTGAGATAGACTTCTGTCATGAAGCTAATAAAACACAAGAGAAATTTAAATACTTATCGCTCAAATTCAAAATATTCCACCTCTCCATAAAAAATACTTTTAAATATATCCAAACAACTTTAAAACTATGGAAACAGAGTTCTTAAAGACGGGTATAGAAGGGTTCGACACGCTTTTGGGAGAACAAGGTATTCCTAAGGGTTCTGCCATTGTTTTAATGGGTGGTCCTGGTTCGGGAAAAACGCTTTTCTCCTTGCAAATATGCAAAAATCTGGCTGAGTTGAACAAAAAATGCCTTTTCTGGTCGCTTAATGAAGATGAAGAAAAACTTAAATCTTATTTTTCCCAGTTTGGCTGGAATATTCCTGAAAATCTTGCTTTTATAAAGGGCGATACCTATGCAATAGCAAAAGAAGTAGAAAGTATATTTCTAAACAAACGCGGTGTTGTACCTTATACAACACCACAAGCCGGTTTTTTTGATTTGTTGAAATCGCAAACCCCAGAATTTTTTGTACTTGACTCGCTTACCGCAATATCTTCTATTTTCGCATCCGAAAAGCAAATGTACAGAGTGTATTTGGAAGAACTTTTCAATTTTCTGAGAAAAAAAAAGATTACATCCATTTTAATTTGTGAAGAAGTAAAGGATATAGAAAAATATGAAGCAAAAGTTGAAGAGTTTCTTGCAGATGCGATAATAATACTCTACAATATAAGAAAGGGTAGTGCAAGAGCAAGAGGAATAGAGATTTTCAAATTCCGCGGAATAAAACACGAAAGAAAAATTGTATCAATGGAAATAACGGACCATGGAATTATAATTTACCCGCAGCAAGAGTTACTGGAGATGATGTAAGTTATGAAAGTAGCCACAGGAATAGAATTGCTTGACTCAAAACTTGGAGGAGGAATACTATTTTCTACTTCTGTTCTTTTGCTAGGTCCCCCTGGTGTCGGAAAGAGTACATTTTGCAATTATTTTATTTCACAGGGTATTACAAGAGGAGAAAGCTGTATTTATGTCACATTCAATGCGACTCCAGAAGAGATTCTGACACAGATTTCGTCTATTTCTAACCTTGATCAAAACGTTGTAAGAGAAAAGGTTATTTTTCTAGATGCATATTCATGGCAAATCGGAATTAAAGAAGGGAAATATCTTGTAAACCCAGCAGATTTAAGCAAGTTCATGATAACACTAACAAAGGCTATGACAGAACTCCATAACAAAAATCTTAAACGTGTGGTTTTTGATTCATTTTCTACAATGTTTCTTTTTGTTCCAAAAGATCTTTGCGTGCGCTTTCTCTCAATGGTTTTAGCAAAAGTCAAAGCAACGGGAAGCGTTGCTCTTGTGATTGTAGAAGAGGGTATGCATGATCAGCAAACAATAGCAACGCTTAACGCAATAACAGATGGTACCATAAAGTTCGTGATGCAAGATAGCTTCAGGATAATGGAAATATTGAGAATGAAAGGTGTTGCAGGATTGCCAGCAAGATTTTCTTTCTCATTCGATGACCACAAACTCGTTTTAAAGGAGCTTTAACTTATAGAGCATCTATAATACACTCCCCTATCTCTTTTACTATCTGCCCGCTCCTTGAAAGTGTTTGGAGAAAATAGAGAAATTCTTCTGAAACACTTTCTTTTTCCACGCCCCTAAAAACCTTTCTTGAGAAGAGTTTTCCTCTCTCTATCAGTTCGTTTGCTGCATCGCGATTTTTATCAAAAAAAGCAGAAGAAATCAGCAAAATTATTTCTCGAAGCTCTGTGAACAACCTTGATATCTTAGTGAGCACATGAAATTCCAGTTTTTCAAACCCTTCAAGCAAATTTGCTGCCATGCTTTCAAAAGCATCGCCAAGACTCTCGAGCTTTGAGGCAAGAGATTTACAAAGCAATATGTTTTTTGCAATTTCTCCTATGCAAAAAGAGGTGTGTATTTTTCTCTCAACAAGGAGAGCAAGTCTATCTATTTCATCATCTCTTGTCCTTATTTCTCTAAGAATTGCATGTTCATTCTTTTCAAGAGCAAGAAGAAATGCATCTAGTTCCCATTCAAGGAGAG
>JALSPV010000016.1 GCA_026985775.1 Candidatus Aenigmatarchaeota archaeon | reverse complement strand
CGATAAATCACAAACCTTTAGAAGAGGGGCGGCTAAGTTCCCGGAACTTTTTTGGAGTCTCCTCGAGAAAGTAGAAACTTTTCATTATGGTATTGAACTTTCTGAAATGGCCTTCTTCGACAATCTTGGAATAATAAAACCAAAAAATTTTCAAGAGCTCGTTGATGTTGTCGCAAAAAAACTAAGAATTGAAAAGGGGTTTCCGGTAGTAATAGGCGGGGAACATAGTGTTACCGTGATTTCTGCAAAAACTTTAAAGGAGCTTGGTAAGGTAGAGAAGCTTGTTGTTTTTGATGCGCATCCAGATTGCGACGTTGCACCTGAACATGCAAGCGTTGTGAGAAGACTTCTTCCCGTCTTTGGTGTAGAAAACATTTTTCTTTTTGGTGTTAGGTGCTTTTCAAAAAGAGAAAAAGAATTTATAAAAAAGCACGAAATAAAAATACTCCACAACGAAAAGGAGCTTGAAAAAATAAATGGGAAAGTATACCTTTCGATAGATTTCGATGTGATAAATCCTGCTGAAATGCCCTGTGTTGGAAATCCTGAACCATGTGGAATTTCTGCAAGTGAATTTCTCTCTGCTGTAAAAGTCCTTGCACCAAAGCTTTGTGCAGTCGATTTTGTAGAAATAACGCCTCTGAAATATGGTGAGTGTGTTTATGAATATGTTGCTGTAAATCTAATTTTAAAGGTTCTTGCAATTATTTTAGCTTCCAGAATTTAAAACAACCTTTACAATATAATTTGATTTATCAATACTTTTAATACTTGTATCCATGTGAAGAAAGAACCTTTTTATTTTTCCAAATTTTCTTTTTTGAATGACTCGAAAATAATATGGTAGTTTTATACTTTTTTATTGTTGTGAGCACCTTCTATAACTTCAACCTCAGTTCCTTCCACATCTGTTTTTATGAAGGTCAGGGGAAGCCGTTTACAGAATTTTTTAACAATATTATCTATTGTTTCTCCGTTTACAAATTATGAAACCCTTTTTATACTGTGAAAAGTCAGATAAAAAGCATTCAAAAAGAAATCAATTACAAATTTTTTGAATTTATTTTTGAATCTTACGTCGCAAATAAAACAAAAGAAAAATAATATAAAATTTCACTCTTTCACTTCTTTTTCACCGCTTTCTTTTGTTTCAACTGCACTTGGGGAGAAATGACGAATTATTACTATATCTCCGATACTCTGCACGAAACTATAAGGAAGAATTACACCTTTTTTCCCACCGATTATTTCTGAAAGATAAGAACCGCGCTTAGCTTCTATTATAAGCGCTCTTACACGGAATTTTCTCAGGTCTATCTGTAAATCTGCCACTTTTCCACAGAACATCCCTTTATCTGTGAAAACGTCCTTTTCGATCATTTCAGTAAGCTCCTTTACAGTTATCCCCATAATTTCACCTCCAGTGTTCTAAAATCTTATAAAACTGTTTGAGAAAGAAATATATAAAAATTGGTGTGCTGGGGTCGCCTAGTGGTAGGGCGCAGGCCTGCTAAGCCTGTGGCCGTAAGGCCGCGCGGGTTCGAAAGAGAAGGATATAAAAATTCCAGTGTCGAGTCTCCCGCCCCCAGCGCCACTTCTCTAAGTGTACGCCCACCCGGAATTTGCTTCACACAAATTAATTCTATGCAGATACATAGATACGAGAAAAAGGCCAAGAGTAAGCTACAGAGATTAGAAGAAAATCCAAACCTTTCCACAGAAAACAAACAAATCTTAAGAAAATTCTATAACTCCTTAGTGGCAGAAGGCCTAAGCTTCGGAAGAATAGACAGATATCTTGACTTTATCATAAACTACATTATCCCGAATATAAAAGAAAATCTGAGCAAATTTACAGACGATGAACTCTTAGAAATACCAAAAACCATAAGAGAAAACCAGAAATTGAGCGAGCATACAAAGTATTGTTGGACTACTATTCGAAACAGGGTGTAGAATAGGATAGATTCTTTCTCTCAAAACCCAAAACATTGCCTTTAACCACTATGGAGCAAGAATAAAAGTAAGCGGAAAAACAGGAGAAAGAATACTTCTATTAGTAATATGGTTTGCAAAGATTTTAAGAGAAGGTATTTTTGTATTTTGTGTGATTTAGGAGAATTTAAACTCTTGTAATAGATTTGACAGAATCTCATCAAAAATATAATTTTAAAAATTGTGAAATTACAAAATTTTTATGGGAATTAAGAATACGTTTAAGAAATTAGGTTCTGTAATAAAGAAAAGTATTGATAAAACAAGAATAGAAAATGAAAGAAAAGAAAAACTTAGAGAACTTAAAAACAAATATCTTTCAAAACTTTCTCATAGAGAACTTGTGCAAATGTATAAATGGGCTTTTGGTGAAGAATAATGCCAAAGCGAAAAACTTCCCAGAAAAGTTCTTCAAGAAGAAAAACAAATGTTAGAGAGCCTTTTGATTTAACTATGGAGCCTTTTAGGATAGAAGTCCCAAAAATAGAAATACCTTCATTTGATTTAGCAACAGCACCAGAAAGAAAAAGAATAAATCCTAATAAACTTTCAAGACTGCAATTAATTGGTATTCTTTCACAAAAACTCTCTTGGAAAGAAATATATGATGCTCTATATCGCCTCAAAAAAGAAAAATTAGCAGAAAAATTTAAGATGGAAGTTGAAAGAATTAATCAGATTTACGATAGAAAAATTGCAGAAATAGAGGGAAAAGTAGAAGAGTTAGATCTTCAAAACAAAGTTCTTAAACCAATAATTGATGAAATTCTATCTGTTCTTAAAGCAATTTACAGAGTAAAATTTAGTAACCATAATGAATTTCAGAACACTTTGAAAAACTTTCTTATATGGTCTTCTGAGAATTTGGAAAAACAATTATCAAAATTATCTTCAGAAATAAAAGTGGAAAAGGAATTTTCAGCCTCAAGAAAAGATAGATTAGATATTATCATAACAATAAAGGGATGGAGAATAGGGATCGAGGTAAAGTATGATTTGAGTAATCAAGCAGAAGCAAAAAGACTTCTTGGACAAATTGATACATATCTCCCATATTGTGACGCCTTTATAGTAGTCTCTTATAAACAAATACCTTCTTGGCTTGTTAATCAAATCAAAATTAAAGAAGAAGAAAAAGGAAAAATGATTAAACTCCTTGCTCCAGACAAGATTATCTGATTTGATATTTAAAACAAATTGATTTTTTCATTTTTTTATACTCAAGAAACGAAAGAAAATTAAGCTTTCAACACCAATTCATTATTAAACTTCTAACTTTTTATACGATTTTGCAGTTTTCTGAGAACAATACAGCTAACTTCCCCTCCCTGAATTGCGAGTAGAAAGCGTGATTGTGAAGAAACACGACCTGTAAGCACATTGTTCGCGTATTCTATTTCCCTAACAAGCTTCTTTGTCCCTTTTCTTTTTTCCTTTTTCGTTTTGTAAAAAGGTCCTAAACAAGGTGTTATATGGAAATCTTCATCTGCACGGAATTTTGTATATTCTTTTAAAGTGTATGTTTCTGTTGCTTTCAACGCTTCTGAAGGAGATATTTCAAAGACGGAAAGTAAAAAACAATAACCGTATGAAGGGATTTCCACACCGTATGCCAGCGGAAAGATTTCTCCTTTTCCATATTTTGTGAAAAAATGAACCTTTATTCCTCTCAGTTCTTCTGTGATGTTCTCTATAACAGAGGAAAGCATTTCTGTTATATCTTCACTTTTTCCAATATACATTTTTTGTGTTGCTTCAAGCAGAAACTCTTCTCCTGTGTTTTCTGGTGTCTCAAAGACACAGAAATAATCATTTAATAGGGGGTTCAAAAAATTTTGTAAAGAATATTTTATTCTTCTACCGAGATCGAGATAAGGGTAGAATTCAACAGATTTGTAAAAACTCCAGTAATGCTCCTGTGGTTTTAGGTTGATTTTCATTAAAATTTAGTAGTAGGTAAAACTAAAAAACTTTAAATACTTTAGTTTGTTCAAAAATTTTTGAATAAATTGAACAATATAAAGGTGTAGAGTGTGTTAAAGAAAATAAAAAAAGAAGACACAAACGAAAAGGTTAGAAAAACAATTTTCGAGCTTTTTACGGGTTTTGCGAAGCTTTACGGTTATCCAAAATCTATTGGTGAGGTATATGCCTTGTTATACCTCCATGAAAAACCGCTTAGCATGGATGAGATAATGGAAGAGTTGAAAATGAGTAAAGGAAATGTAAGTATGAGTCTTAGAAAGCTTGAAGAAATGGGCTTTGTAAAAAGAGTGTGGATAAGTGGAAGAAGAAAAGATTATTTTACCATAAATAAGAGGTTTTCATCTTTTCGTGAAATACTCAAAAGGAAATACGAGCTTTTAGATAGTGCATGCAAATCGCTTGAAGGAACGGACTTTGAAAGACTTTCTCAGCTGAAAAGGATGCGAAATGTGTGCAAGAAGATAATGGAGGTCCTTGAGAAAATAGAAGGTGAAGAAGAATGATTGAAAAAATCTTGAAAAAACTGGCTGAGTTTTCAATTCATAGACCGTTTCTAATGATTTTACTCATCATTGGATTTACAGGCTTCACTATTATGGGTGCAACACAACTAAAGATGCAAACAGCTTTCGAAAAAATGCTACCTCAAAAAAATAAAATAATTCAAACTCTTTATGAAGTTAGAGATAAGTTCGGTGGAACAGATATAATCACGATAGCGATAAAATTAAAGGATACTGATAATCCAGAGAGAATTAATGACATAAGAGATCCTAGCGTCTTGAGACTTGTCAAATTTTTAGAGGATGATCTTAAGGATATAGATGGGATAACGTCTGTAAGTTCTCCTGTGGACATAATTATAAGAGCAAACAACAATACAGTACCGGAAGACATTGAAACAGTGAAAAAAATCTATTCTTCCTTGCCAGATGATGTAAAGAGAAAGATTTTTGATAGTAGTTTTAGCATGACGATAGTCAATGCGTTTACAGATGCTGGTGCTGATCAGAAAAAACTGTTTAGAGTGATGAAGGAGGTTGATGATAGAATTGAAGAGGCACCAATA
>JALSPV010000015.1 GCA_026985775.1 Candidatus Aenigmatarchaeota archaeon | reverse complement strand
AATAAAAAGGGTGTTTCCATCTACAAACTGAACGGAGAAACCGTAACAAGAGAAAAAATTCTCGATGTTTTAAGACCGGCCGGGATAAGACCAGACGGCTATAATATAATTCTTCAGGGAGATGTTGCAGAAATAACAGAAATGTCCCCTGTGGAAAGAAGAGAAATAATAGACGAAATAGCTGGTATAAGGGAGTTCGACGAAAAAAAGGAAAAAGCTCTTCGTGAGCTTGAAAAGGTAGAGAGCAGACTGAAAGAGGCAAAAATAGTTCTCGCCGAGCGCTTTTCTCTTCTTGAAAAGCTAAGAAAAGAGAGTGAAGCGGCGAAAAAGTACAAGGAGCTAAGCGAAAAAATAGAGAAGCTTCGTGCATCGATAATAGCAAAAAGGCTTGAGGAAGCGGAAGAGGCGATGCTAACATTAAATCAAAAGATTGCAGAAAAGGAAAAGGAGCTTGAAGAAGCTGAGAAAGAGTTTAAAGAAGCTGAGAAACTTCTTGAAGAGGCTGAAAAAGAAGCAAAAGCATTGGAAGATGAGATTATAGAGGAGAGTAAAAAGCTTCAGGTACTTAGAGAAATTGAAAAAATAAGGAGTGAGATTGAAAAGAAAAAGCAAAAGATCGAATACAACAGAAGAGAAATAGAAAGGCTAGACGAACTCATCTCCAAGATTTCTGCACTTTTCGAAACAAAAGACGCTGTGGTGGAGAGAATTCTCTCGCTTGGGTGGAGCGGGATTTATGGCAGTGTTGGGAATGTCATAAGCGTTGCTCCTGAATATGCGCTTGCCATAGAAGTTGCAGCTGGAAATCATTTGAACGATATAATAGTTAAGGATGAAGATGTTGCAATTGAGTGTATAAAGTATTTGAAAAAGAATAAAATAGGAAGAGCAACATTTTTACCACTCAACAGAATAAAACCAAAACATTTACCAGAAAAACCAAAAGTAGAGGGTGTAATAGATTTTGCAATAAACCTTGTGGATTTTGATGAAAAATTTTATCCTGCGATTTCCTTTGTTTTTGGAGATACCCTTGTGGTGGAAAACTTAGAGGTTGTTAAGAAAATAGGTTTTGGAAAGTTCAGATATGTTACACTTGATGGCGATCTTGTAGATAAGTCATCTGCTATCATCGGTGGTTTTTATAGAAAGCAATCTGCTGTTGGGCTGGAGGAGATTAAAAAATATACTGAAATGAAAAAAGCTCTTGAAGAAGAGATTAAAGAGCTTGAAGAAGAGATAGAAAAACTTATCATAGAACTTAGAAACTTTGAGAGTATAAAAATCCCAGAGAAGAAAACCGTCGAGGAAATAGAAAAAAGACGCGAAGAAATCCGCGCTAAAGTCGAGGAAGCACGGAAAAGAAGAAGAGAAGCATATGAAAAAAGATTGACTCTCCAAAATATAGTTAATAGATTGCGCATTCAAAGAGCTAGGTTAGAAGCAGAGCTCGAGAACATAAAATTAGAGTTCGAAAATTACAAAAACAGAGAAACACTTTCTGCACCGGTAGAAGAGTTAGAAGCAGAACTAAAGCGCTGTATTTCGGAGCTTCAAGCACTTGGTCCTGTGAACATGAAAGCCATAGAAGAGTATGAGGAGCAGAAAAAGATTTATGAAGAGTTAAAGCAAAAAGTTGATGTGCTTGAAAAAGAGAAGGAAAAGGTTTTGCAAACTATACACGAAATAGAAGAAAAGAAAAAATCTGTGTTTTACGAAACACTAGCGAAAGTTAGAGAAGCCTTCAAAGAAGTTTTCCATGATTTTACTGGTGGAGACGCTGACCTTGTTCTCGAAGATCCAGAAAATCTTGATTCCGGTTTACTCATAAAGGTTTCTCCCAAGGGAAAGAAGTTAACAAACATAGACTTGCTTTCAGGAGGGGAGAAAGCTCTAGTTGCTCTGGCCTTTCTCTTCGCCCTTCAGAAATTCAAACCAGCACCGTTTTATGTACTGGACGAAGTAGATGCTCCGCTTGACAATGCAAATACAAAAAAGTTCGCCGAGTTTTTGAAAAAATATTCGAAAAACTCGCAGTTTATAGTAATTTCGCACACTAACATAACAATACAGGCCGCTGACTGCGTTTACGGTGTAAGCATGGAAGATGGTGAATCAAAAGTTGTAGCAATAAAAATGCCCTCAGAATAAATAACTATGTATCATTCTTTGTTTCATTCTTTTCCTTGAAACTCTCCTCTACGAATTCTGCTATTTTGTCTACGAAAAGTTCTACCTTGTCAGTTGCCAGGTGTATCCAGTATCCTGTAAAGGCAAGTGAAGTTGCGACAATCCACCAGAAAATGTCTTGCATAAGAAAAAATGAAAAAACACTCGCTATACAGGTCCATGCTATAAGTCCTATTGAGCTATGTGAAAACTTTCTTTTATGACTTGGAAGATAAACCTTTTCCCTGCGAATGGCATTTGAGAAAAGGAAAAGGAAATCAGGCATCCAGTGAGAGATGTAAAGCAAAAGCATGCATTCAAAAAATTGGAGGAAATAGAATTTACCCTCTCCAAGAAAATATATGGTAACCACAAGTAAAAGCAAACCTATATATTCGCATGTTTTTACAGCCATTGCATGGTGGCGGCGTGTTTCTTCTTCAATATGTTCTTCAGAAACTTTATTAGCGAGAAGTTCCTTTATTTTTACTTTCACCTTTTTTTCCAAACTGTTGAAAATGCGCATAAGATTTTATATGACATACAGATTTTTTAACTTTCCGAGATAGGTTCCATCTTCCAGATAAATTTCTGAATTTTCGAGATCTATAAATTTCGCATTTGGAGTAAGCAAGGTAAAGTTGGTTGTGTTGAGAGCATTTCCTCCAAGTAGTGTGTTAAAAGCTGGAAGAAAAATAACTTTTTTAAGTTTGCAATTTTCACCAAAAATTTCCCTACATTTTTTTCTCTTTACTTCAGCAATTACCCAGCACGCATGTATATACCTCTTTCCGGAAATGTCACAAAACTCAATTGCCGGATGCTCGTGCCCGAGAAATAGGTATTTTGCCTTCGTGAGCCTTTCTCCTATCCATGCGTGCCCATGAGCAAATGCAAGATTTTGTAAAAGAACACCTCTACTATCAAAAATTTTTACACGCTCTTCGAATCCACGAAGGATTTTTTCTATTCCCCCATCGTGATTACCTTTTGTTATTATAATTTCTTCACATTCATTTGATAAAGCTGAGAGAAACTTCCTTATTTCTCTTTTCTCCTCTACTTCAGCTCCTGAAATGCTGTGCTTAACATCACCGAGAATGATAATTTTTTCAGCACAGCTTTCTTCAAGAAGATGCTTTACCTCACGTAGAAGTTTTCTCGTCTGGAACGGAATTCTTATCCCGCTCTTTGCGAGCTCCGTTTCAAAACCCATATGCAAGTCCGCTATTACAAGGACTTTCTTACCGCCTGCCTTAACCATGCACGCTCTCTTTGTTGAGAAGCGAATGCTCACCATAAATTTATAGCTTTGAAGTTAATGTTAAAGAAGTATGCACATAGGAACTGTTATCTCAACAGCGAACACGCCGTCAACAGAAAAATTTTATTTTGTCCTTACAGAAAACGCGAGCGTTAAAAAGGGACAACTCGTTACTGTGAAAACGGAAGAAGGGAATTTAATTGCAAGGGTTTCTGACGTCATAAAAACAAACCCATACTTTGAAAAAGCTGATTCTGTTCGTGAATTCGAACGCTCTGGTAAATCGCTTTCAGATCTCTTTCCTTCTGAACGATGGGAGTATCTCGTTGGTGAAGCTGTTCCGCTTGGCGTTTATAATGACTCAGGGGAAATGCAGCGAAGCTTTATTCCACCCTCCCCCGGGGAAAAGGTTTATCTTGCGTGTGATGAGGCACTTTTCAAATTTTTTGGCCTCGATGAAAATGGATTGATGGTTGGGAAAATCCTTCACCACGATGTTCCTGTAAAGATCAACATGACAAGGCTTTTGCAAAAACATTTTGCAATTCTTGCCATGTCAGGCGCTGGAAAATCTTACTTAACAACAGTCGTAATAGAGGAACTTCTCGATAGAAGAGATGAGCTCGGGAAAGTTGGTGTTGTGGTTGTAGATACTCACGGTGAGTATGTTGGATTTGCAGAAGATGAAAAATACATGCATAAAACAAAAATTGTTAGGGGGAGCGAGTTTAAAATGGGTGTGCCTTCTCTTTCCCCACAGCTTTTTGCAGAATTTATTCCGCAAATGAGCGCTGTGCAGAAAAGAGAGCTCGCAAGGCTTTTTGCATATGTCTTGGAGGAGAAAATGGGTAAACCATTTGATTTGCGCGACCTAATGGAAAAGCTTGAAAACGATAGAATAATAAAGAAAGTTGATACAAGAAACATTCTTTATACTTATCTTTCCGAGCTGAATAGCACAGGGCTTTTTGGTTATTACGACAATCCTCCGTTGAGCGAGCTTTCGAGACAAGGAGAGCTTACGATAATAGATGTTTCTGATTTGACCTCGCTCAAGGAAAAACAGATGATAGTTTCCTATCTCGGAAGGAAGCTATTCGAAGCAAGGAGAATGGATAGAATACCCCCAACCGTTTTTATAATAGAAGAAGCTCATAACTATGCTCCTGAAGGTGTGAAAAAAGAGTCTGCCATTTCACGCGGAATAATAGAGATTATAGCAAGAGAAGGAAGAAAATTCCATCTCTCGCTTTGCCTCATATCGCAACGACCGATAAATTTATCTACCACAGCACTTTCTCAATGCAACACACATATAATACTTCGCGTAACAAATCCATACGATTTAGACCACATCGGGAAAACATCCGAAGGGATAACAAGAGATGTTCTGAAAACCATTTCTTCTCTTCAGGTTGGAGAAGCCCTTATAGTAGGAGAAGCTGTTAATTACCCGCTTTTCATGCGGGTTAGAAAAAGAAGAAGCGTAAAAGCTGAGCGCGGGATTCCGCTTGAAGAAGCAGCAATAGCATATGCCCAGAAAAGAGCAAACGCAAGCTCCGATGCAAAAGCGTTTATGTGAAGAGTTTAAAGGTTAAAGTAAGGTTTTGTTCGGTTATTATCAAAGTAGCT
>JALSPV010000014.1 GCA_026985775.1 Candidatus Aenigmatarchaeota archaeon | reverse complement strand
TTTGGCTTTCAAATACCTCTCCTGCGCCTTGAAAAACTCTGGACCAGCGTTCACCGGCATGAAACTTAAATACATCACAAAACCTAAAAATTTCATGGCGAAAATAATCGCCTTCATAGGAAAACCCGGCTCCGGAAAAGATACTGTCACAAAAATTCTGAGAGAAAAACTTAAAATTCCGCTAATCGTTGTCGGTGATCTTTTACGTGAAGAAGTCGAAAAAGGTACAGAGCTCGGAAAGAAGATAGCTCCAATTATTGCGCGAGGAGAAATAGTTCAAGACGAAATTGTTGCAGAAATAGTAAAGAAGAAAATTTCGGAACTTAAAAAAGACGCTAAGGTAATTCTTCTTAATGGATACCCACGTACCCCAAAACAAGCGGAGCTTTTGGATGTGGATTATGTAATTGAGCTTGTTGTAAGCGATGAAACAGTTTTTGAAAGGCTAACGCTAAGAAGGGTTTGCCCGAAATGCAAGCGCGTTTATCATTTAAAGCACATACCACCGAAAGAAGATGAACTTTGCGATGTTTGCAAAATAAAGCTCATTCAAAGAGAAGATGATAAAGAAGAAGTTGTGAAATATAGATTGAAGCGTTTTTACAATGAAATAGAGCCGATAAGAGAGAAATACAGGAGTAGAAATGCATTGATAGAAATTGATGCTGAGAAAAGCGTTGAAGAAGTCGTGAGTGCTGTCGAAAAAACCATAGAAAAAATTCAAGGAGGTGGTCGAATGAAAATGAAGATGATTTATCGTGTCCTTATAGGTTTGTCAGCGGGAATAGATGCTATTTTCCCATCTGGTGCACAGGATATAGTTAATTCCATTTCTATAAGCGTCGGGAGGGAAATAGGAAAAGAGCTAAAAGAAAGAGGGGCAAATAAAGACATGAGCATAAAGGAAATTTTCAACATGCTTGCAGAAGAACTGAAGCTTGCCGATGAATTTGAAATAGCGGAAAAAGAAAATGAAATTGAACTTAAGATAAAATTCTGCAACGTTTGCCCAAAGAAGGTAGGTGGATATCCGATACGCAAAACAGCCTGCCCAGTCGGAGGAATAATAATAGGGATTCTAAAGGAAGTTAAAGAGGAAGATTACTCACCTGTTCCAGAGCTAATTCCGGGTGAAGAATGTAAAATAATTTTGAGAAAGGAGGTGTGAAAGAACGGAAAAGGCCAAAGAAAGTGATGTTTACTTTCTTGTTATAAAATATACTGTAGAGGGGATGAAATCAATAATGGGAAAAGTAGCAATAGCTATTGCGAGAAATATAGAAGAAATAGAAATATCTGAAAACGGCGAGATTGTAGGAGTGAAAAACGGAAAGCTTGCATTTCAAAAACTTCTCGAAGAGTACAAGCGAATTAATGCAGTTGCCCCCATGCTTATTGCGAGATTTGTTGAAAAAATCAAGGAAGAAGGAAAGGAAATACCAGAAGACTTACCAGAAGAAGTCAAAAAATGGGTTACACATACCCTTGAATAAAACGTTTTATAACTTCTTCAACTGCTTGGAGCGTTGAGACGCGAATAAACTCGTTTGCTGCATGAATGTTCGCATCTTCATCTATTGGACCGAAGCCTATTGTTGGTTTTTTTGTCTTTACATAAATTACATTTCCATCTGTTGCTCCAAGGGTTGCAAGACACTCCACTTCTTTTCCCATGACATTTTCAACACAACTCTTTAACCTTTTCACCCAGCTGTTTTCTTCGCTTATGCAATAACCGGGACAGTATTCGAAAAAGTCGAGAGAAAATCTTACTCCAAGCTCTCTGCACGTCTCTTCAATAAGCTTTTCAAGATCGTTTTTCCTTTCCATTGGGTCTTCCTCTGGGATAAATCGCCAATTGAAACAAATTTCCGCGTACCCAGGAATTATGTTAGACTTTATACCTGAGCGGAAAATCGTTATTGAAAACCTGTTCCACATGTACTTATTAACAGGGTTGTCGCAAACCTTTGCTATTTTTGAAACGTGATTTGCTTCTTCTTTACCAAATTCTATTAGCTTACTGCAGAGCAGAATACCTTTTTCAAGCGCGTTTGTGCAGCGGAACGGATATGCACTATGTCCAGCTTTTCCGTGGAGCGTTATTTTCCCTGAAAGATTGCCACTCGCCCCTATCTCCACGCCATTTGTTGAGCAGTCGAGAATATAAAAAACACTTGCTTTTTGAAAAAGTTCTTCCCTTTCGCGAAGCAAAGCGCGTATTCCGTTTTTTCCGCCTATTTCTTCATCCGCAAAACAGAAAAATGCAATACCACACTCTTTTCTTTCGATTTCTTTTAAAGCACCAAGAAAAGCCGCTATACCACCTTTTGCATCACTTGCACCACGCGCGAATATTTTTCCGTCTTTCTCAACAACCTCAAAAGGCTCTGTCTCCCACCCATCTCCTGCAGGTACTACATCGTAATGCGAGATGAAAACTATTTTCTCCTTTGCTTCTTCATAACCTTGTGAAAAAGCGAGTACGCTTGGAAAACCGTTTTTAGAGAAAATCTCGCTGCAAAAGCCGGTTTTCTCGAGCTCACCTGCTATAAAATTGCTTGCTCCCTCAAATTCTTTAAAATCTGGCTTAGCAGAAACTGTTTTAAACTCAACAAGCTTTTTTAGAACTTTTTTCGCATACATGAAGTAGCCTTAGGATAAAAACAATTTATAACTTTTCTTCTTTATGATTCTCATGCTTTCCGAAAGCGAAGCAATTGAACTTTTAAAATCGTATGTGAAAAATGAAAAGCTTTTAAAGCACTGCATAGCTGTAGCGAACATAATGAGTGCGCTTGCAAAAGAACTTGGAGAGGATGAAAAACTCTGGTATTTAACCGGTTTGCTCCACGACATAGATTACGAGAGTGTTGAAGACATGAAATTACACGGAATAAAGGCAGCGGAAATTCTAAAAGACAAGCTCCCAGAATGTGCAATCTCTGCAATAAAAGCACACAACGAAGCCACTGGCCACGAAGATAACTCGATGTTCTCGCTTGCTCTCCGCGCGAGTGATGCGGTGTCTGGGCTCATAATAGCAACAGCACTTGTAATGCCTGATAAAAAGCTCGCAAACGTTAAACTCGAAAGCTTGCTAAGAAAATTTAAGCAAAAGGACTTTGCGAGAAACGTGAAAAGAGAAGATATTTTACTTTGCGAGAAACTAGGGTTTTCTCTTGAAAAGTTTCTTGAAATAGCACTCAATGCACTTAAAAATATAAGCACAGAACTTGGATTGTGAGTTAAAATGCGTGTGGAAGAGCTCGTTTACGAACTACCAGAGAAGTTTGTGGAAAGGCTAAGGGAAAAAGGTATTGTTAGCTTAAACCCTGTTCAGGAGGAAGCTGTTGAAAAGGGTTTATTGGAAGGAGTAAACATGGTTGTAGCCTCTCCAACAGCAAGCGGAAAAACGCTAATTGCAATTCTCGCTGCAGCGGCAAATCTTTTTACGAGAAGTGGAAAGGTTCTTTATCTCGCCCCATTACGTGCACTTGCCCAGGAGAAATTCGAGGAATTTCAGGAGTTTTTCGGCGGGATGTTTAAAGTAGCACTAAGCACAGGTGACTACGACTCAAAAGATTCTTGGCTTGAAGATTACGACATAATACTCACGACTGTTGAGAAAGCAGATTCTTTATTTCGACATGGTGCAAACTGGATGAGAGAGGCTTCTCTTGTTATAGCCGATGAAGTGCACTTGCTTAACGACCCTTCCCGTGGTCCTACTTTAGAAGTCCTTCTTACAAAATTCAAAAATACCGACACACAAATTTTAGCCTTATCTGCCACTATAAAAAATGCTCAGGAAATAGCTGCTTGGTTGAACGCAGAGCTCGTGAGGAATGATTATAGACCCGTTGCACTTAAAGAAGGTGTTTTGCTCGGGAAGAAAATTTATTTCCCAGGTATGCAAGTGAATCTGGAGAGCATGCTTGGTTCCGAGTTAGGAGTTGTTGAGGATACTCTAAGAAAAGGCAAGCAAATACTTATCTTCGTTTCAACGAGGAGAAACGCAGAAGCTCTTGCAGAGAAACTTGTAAAGGTTACTGAAACTTATCTTTCTTCAGAAGAACGTGAAAAACTTGCAAAACTTTCTGAAAAGGTCTTAACAACGCTCGAAAGTCCAACCAAACAGTGTAAAAAACTTGCAGAAGTTTGTAAGAAAGGGGTTGCATTTCACCATGCAGGACTTGTGGCAAAGCAGCGGGTATTAATTGAAAAATACTTCAGAGAAAATTTACTAAAAGTAATAGTCGCTACCCCCACTCTTGCAGCCGGTGTAAACTTGCCTGCATTCCGTGTTCTTGTTAGAGATGTTAAAAGGTTTTATCCTGGATACGGAAGTGTTTACATACCAGTTCTTGAATACCAACAAATGGCTGGAAGAGCAGGAAGACCAAAGTATGATAAAGAAGGTGAAGCCCTTTTGTTCGCGAGAAGCGAAAGGATGAAAGATGAGCTAATGGAAAAATATGTTCTTGGTGAACCAGAAGAAATTTTCAGTAAACTTTCTGTAGAGCCTATTCTCCGCTCACATATACTCGGCTTGATATGTTCTGAAGATGTTAAAACAGAGGACGAACTTTACGAATTTATGGATGAGACTTTCTTTGCACACCAGTATGGTGATTCTTCACGCGTATGCGATGCTGCCAGAAGAATACTCGATGAGCTCATAGAATGGGGGTTTATTGTGCAGATAAATGAAAAGCTTGTTCCAACAAGAATAGGGAAGAGAGTAAGCGACCTGTATCTCGATCCCGAAACTGCATGGAATTTTATTCAGGCTATATCAAAGTTTCAGGCAACACCTTTTGGTTTGCTTCAGCTCATTTGTAACACAAGGGAGATGCAACCATTACCAGTGGTTAAAAATTCTGAATACAGAGAAATTCAGGGGCTTGCATTCAAAAAAAGTAATGAGCTTATGATAGAATCCACAAACTGTATTTATGTTGATGAGTTTCTCAGCAGTGTTAAGCTAGCTCTAATTTTAGAGCAGTGGATAAATGAAGCTGATGAAGAATATCTTTATGAGAAGTATGGGATTACTCCTGGTGAACTTTATGCAAGA
>JALSPV010000013.1 GCA_026985775.1 Candidatus Aenigmatarchaeota archaeon | reverse complement strand
GACACCTTTGGACAAAAGGTGGTGATATACTTTTCCTGCTTTCAGTGTTAGAAAAAGTTGATACATAAAGATAAGAAATATGAATAAAAGACCAAAAATACCACTATAGAAAAATATCGTAACATAAAAACTTGGTGTAGAAGTGGTGATTCCCCATCCTTTTCCAAATATTAATTCGTTTGGAGTTTCCAGTTTTGATACAGCCTGCTTGATAGGAGAGATCCTCGTATAAATGGAATCTTCTTTGCTTCTTATAGTAGAAGTTAAGTGTAATAGAGAATTTATTCTGTAAGAAATATCCTTGTGAGGCACAAGGTTTGTGATCAGGAATGAAGCTATAACAACACCAATAAAAAGGGAAATGAATGTCTTGATAATTCCTCTTCTGGCAATGTTAAAATAGTTAAATATTAATACTCCTATAAAAAAGGATAGTATATATCCGACTATCGCTGATCTCACCAGATCCAGAAATAATATTCCGGTAAGAGAAAAGTATAGAATCTGGTTTCGATTTTTTTCAATCACATATGGTAAAACCAAAAGAAGCAAAGAAGCCATTACTTTTCCTGCAACATCTGCTTCCTTAAAAAAAGATGAAAAGCCGTATGTACCAACCATGCCGGTCTGGTATCGGGATAGAAGAAGATTCACATGAAAGAAAGTGGCAGCGATTCTCTGAATAACGCCCAGTCCTGCAATTAAAATAAGAAAGAAGAAAACTCTTTTAATAAACTCTTCCTCGGAGTAAATTTTAAAGATTAAAGCGATAGCGATATTGATTGAGATTGTTAAGAAGATGAGAAAAAATATCACCCTTCTCAAAGTTTCATAGGCGGGTATTCTTATCAGTGTTATAAAAAATTCCATGATAATAAAGGTTAGCCACAGGTACAGGAGTTTTGATTTGATAGAAAACATTCTGGGAAGAGAAAACACCAGAAATACAAAAATGGATGTAAAATAGAAAGGTTTCAAGTAAACTCCCAGACCTTTAAACCAGAAACATTCTGTGAGAAAAAGAGTTACAAGATAAAGGTCGAAGAAAATTTTTTTATTGACTATGAGAACTATTATGGAGGCGATAATAAGGTTTGTTAATATTAAAATAGAAACAATGTCAAATTTCATATCCTTTCAACAACCTTTTCTCTCAAAATTGCAAAGAAGTTTTTGTCTGAGATGTGAAATTCTCGAGGGATTATTCTGGACAAGAATTCATATTTTTTGTTTATTCCAATAATTGAAACTGTTTTACTTCTTTTTTCAATTATTGCGGAAATTATGCTGTGAAAAATATTCAACAGGGTTTTAGTATCTTTATATTTAAAATGAATGCATGAAATCTGCCATGTGTGAGACGGAAAAGAGCCACAATTGTAACAAAAAAAGATAAAACTATATGGTAGTAGGATCTGCTTGCTCATTATGTAGTAATGCTCAAGTAAGTTGAAAATGTATCTCGGTGGATTTCTGAAGAAACAAATAAGGTGTGAATAAGTATCAAATGCCTTTTTCATTTTAATGATTTCTTTCCTGTTACCTTCGCTCAGCAGTAGGATTAGTTTTTTAGCAATTTTTTCCCCTGTGCATTTCCCCAGTGTTTTTTCTATTCTGGTGTGAAGCGATGAATCCCGAAGCAACTGATGATATTGGTTAATATACTTTTCCTTTACTTCACCCGACAGCATGAATGGTTTTAAAAGTGAGATTATTATCTCATGGGAAGGGTCAGGAATATAGAAGTTTTTGAATTCTTTTTTTTCTGATAGTACTTCATGAGCACTTAGGAAAATTCTACCTTTAAATCCAAAATCCGTGAATAGATCTATCTGAAGAGATGTTGTAAGGGAGTGATTCCAGAAGAAACATGATGAAATAAGTCCTCTTTCTCTCTTTCGATAATAATATTTAGCCCCAGATTTTTTCATTACTTTCACCAAAAGATCCCAGGCAAGCTTGCTATCTTTTTTCTCAATCATTATGTCAATATCTTTTGAGTCTAGATCCTCTGGTAATTTTTTATAATTTCTCAGTACCACATATTGAAGTTTGTTAGAATTGAATGTATCAAATAAATTTTCAATAGCGTTAACAACTATTTTTTCCATCTGCGATCTTCATGTAAAATTTAATTGTTCCTTCAGCTGCACTTTCCCATGTAAATTTTTGTGACAACCGGCTACTGTTTTCACTCATTTTACACCAATTGTAATATGGGAGATCCAGTGCTTTTTCTATTGCTTCTGCAATTGCTCCAGCTACTGGGGCAACCACAAATCCTGCCCCTGATTTTTCAATGATTCTTGCAGGATCTACTCTTGTAGTAGTAATAACCGGGATTCCACAAGCAAGGGCTTCCATGATACTCAGAGGAAAGCCAACTTCATAACGGGATGGATGAATGAAAAAAAATGTAGACGAAAGAAGTTTTCTTTTCTCTTCTCCTAAAACAGGAAATGGTTTAACTTTAATGACCGGAGAGGAAGTGGAGTGTAATTGTGATAAAAACCTTTCATCTTCTACAGGTCCGGATATATGAATAGAAAATTTCTTCTGGGTTTTTATATAGAGTATTGAGTCCATTATTAAATCAATTCCTTTGTGATAGGGATCAATTCTTCCCAGAAATGTAATTTTCTTTAAATTAAAAGTCTTTTTGTCACAATTTACAGCGCAGTTTAATGGACTTACTCCGTTAGGTGCAATAAAGGATTTGCTTCGGGATAGAAGAATAATTGAATTTTCTTTTTCTGTTTCGCTTATAAATCTTACGCCTGATGAGAAAAGAAGATAAGTATGAAGTAACGGGAAGAAAATAATTTTTTTAAAAAATTTTGAGGTAAAAAGAGGGCCAAATGCATATTTGTGAAGCGACCCGTGTGGCGAAATTATGTAGGGAATATTGTAGCGTACCAGCAAAAAAGCGAGAAGATAATTATGCAAATTGAAAACTCCATGTAAGTGGAATACAAGGCCGTTTTTCTCTTCTTCACACGCTTTTTTTATCAGCCTTTGTGCATATGGGATAAATTTTTCTTTTTGGGGCAGGATTACACATTTTATTCCGTTATCAAGGTTTGTAATAGTAAATTTATTTATGTTCCTCGATGTACACCATATTTCTACATTAATCTTTTTCCTTTCATTCCCTGTAAGAAAATAAACTGCCTTGACAACTCCGTTAGTTGATTCTGGCTTGGGTCTTCCTTCTAAAAAATGGATTACTTTCATTTCTTTTTTTCCTGGAGAGGTAAATGTGAGAGTATAGAACTTAAAGTTTCTTCAGTTCTTCCGGTATTTTTTACAATTATGCCATTGTTATCGTCAATAAAGTTTCTGTATCTTTGAATATTCTTTCTTAATTCTTTCTCAGGAATTTCTTTTTTTCTTTTAAGCAGTATTTCCACAGGCGCATCAAGGTAAAAAACAACATCCGGCTTCTTCACCAAAACTCTCCCTGCCTTTATCACCCAGTCAGGCAATGTAAAATTATACCTGAACTTATCTATCCACATATCGCAGTAATATCTATCATACAGGTAAATTGTATTTTTGTTTATTTTCATCTCAATTGAACCAAGAATATAGTCAACGAGATAATATGTAAATCTAAGCAGAGACTTGCCCCAGAATTCTTTCTCATGACCATAAGGATCTGGATTTACCCCAGTTTGAATCTCTTCTCTCAATCCAAGTAAGACTCCTGGTGCTTTCAAAATCCCCGGTCTCCAGTATCTTTTCTCAATTTTTAAATGGGGGTATTCTTCTTTCAGTTTTTTTTCAAGCAAGTTGATTATAGTTGTTTTACCGCTTCCATCTGGTCCAAGGAAAACTATGAGCATATTATAATGATATCAAAAACGCCTTTTTTCACAATTTGATTTTGTTAAAATATTTTCATGCAAATTTATAAAATAAAGATAGCCGGGAAATGGTTTCTTCTGTTCCCGAGAAAATTTCCCCCTTTTTATCTTGTTGATTTTTCATTGTTCTTCAATGTGAGATCATGTTTAAACTTTTATATGGCAGGGGGGTGGAGAGAAACACTGGTTAAGAGTGCAGTACCGTTAATCATTTTTGCGGGAGGAAAAGGTGGCATTTTCAGAGAAACTGCATTAGAAAATGCTAAAGATATTGAAATGGTTTATTTGATAATCAAAGAAAAATTTCCCTGTGAAGCTATTAATTTTTATATTCATTCATTGGACAGGTATGTTGTCCAGTGTATTGGTGGGCAAAGAATTTCTCTTTATATAAAAATAGAGAAAGGTAGCAACACCTCTAATAATTCACTTCTTAAGGAGAGAGAAATCATTGATTTTCTGAATTCCAGAAAGCCTGTCACTTTTCTTGTACCTTCAGGTGAGTATAGCGAGAAGGAAGGCTTTGCATTTCTCAGTCTAACCACTTTTGAGAGACTGAAAAGGGTGAGAAATGAATTAAATGAAGGATTGGTTAAATTGTCTTCTGAAATTTTTAAGCTTTCTGAAAATGGCTTAATTCATGGTGATTTTAAACCGTGGAATATTTACTGGGTTCCTTCGGAGAAAAAATATTTTGTTATTGACTGGGAAGACGCTGAGTTCCAGAAACTCCCTCTGTATGATCTCTTTAATTTTCGCCTGCTTACTCTTGCCTCCACAAAAATTGGAATTTCGGGTATGAGGCTTCTGGAAGTATTAAAAAAAGATCTGAGCTTTTACAGGATGTTTCTGAATCTCACAGATTACCCTGACACCACTGAAGAGGTGATGAAATGGTTAAGGGTTTACCTTAAAAATATTGTAAATAAGAGGGGCTTCTGGAGCAGGTGGGACGAAAGGGAAAAAAGGCCTGCCATGATAAGACAAAGTCTGGTAGAATTATATAAAATAGTTGGATCGGGTGAATGAGAGCGACAAAGATAAAGAACCTAAAGCAAAAGTTTTCATCTCTTCCTCTTGATATTACAATTTCTTATCTTTTTGAAAGGGGGTTAATGCTTTTACGGGGAATAATTATTTTCAGAAAGCCATGTTTTATTGGAAGAAATGTGGAAATAAAGTGCAAGAAAAGAATAAAATTGGGGAAATGGGTAACAATTCACAGTAATACCTATATTGATGCGTGTTCAG
>JALSPV010000012.1 GCA_026985775.1 Candidatus Aenigmatarchaeota archaeon | reverse complement strand
TTTCCAATAATTCCAGGATTGTTAATGTCGTAAACCTCTATTGGAACAGAGCGCGTGTGTATTTGTAAAATTTCTTTTCTTCCATGCTTATTCGGCACACCTATTTCTATTTCTCTATCAAACCTTCCAGGTCTTCTTAGCGCTGGGTCGATTGCGTTTGGTCTGTTTGTGGCAGCGATAACTATTACCTTACCTCTACTCTTCAATCCATCCATCAGACTTAATAGCTGCGCTACAACCCTTCGTTCAACTTCTCCGCTAACTTCTTCCCTTTTCGGAGCTATCGCATCAATTTCGTCGAAGAAAATTATAGCAGGTGCATTTTTCTCTGCTTCCTCGAAAATTTTTCGTAAATTTTCTTCACTACCTCCATACCATTTGCTCATGATTTCTGGGCCTGCGACATAGATGAAATGTGCTCCAGCCTCGTTTGCAACGGCTTTTGCAAGGAGTGTTTTTCCTGTACCGGGAGGACCATATAGTAACACACCTTTAGGCGGTTCTATACCTAAGCGCTCAAAGAGCTCTGGGTGGCGAAGCGGAAGCTCTATCATTTCGCGAACTTTTCTTATTTCCTCTTTCAACCCGCCAATATCTTCGTAGGTTACTGTAGGCACCTGGACATCTTTTACTTCAACTGCTTGCGGCAATACTTCTACTTCTGTGTTTTCTGTAATTTGCACTATTCCATCTGGCTGAGTAGAAACTACTATGAGCTTCGTCTCGAGACCGAAGCTCAAAAATGCTTCACCAAAAAACTGCTCTAAGAAAGATTCTTCATGTCTCTTGAAAACTGGATTTGCCATTATTATATCCCCTTTCCTAACAGGGCGAAGATACATGTTTTGTTTGATCAAATTTGGAGAAATATGCAAAACTATACCTTTTTCTGCAGGAGCAAAAACAACTCGTTTAGCCTCTTTTGGTTCAGCTTTTCTTACCTTGACATACTCACCTATACTTGTTTTTGCATTTCTTCTTACCAAACCATCTATGCGGATTATATTTAATCCGACATCTGCAGGATAAGCTCGAACGGCTATTGCAGCAGTAAGTCTACCGCCTTCTATTTCTATAACCTCTCCTTCTCTTATCCCGAGTTTTTTCATCGTTTTTGTATCGATCCTTGCAATACCTCTTCCATAATCACTTCTATTTGTAAGTTCACCTACCTTAAGTTCAATTTCAGGTTTATTAGTGCTCATGAGCATCACCCCTCCTCGATTTCTATTTCAACAAGCGCCTTTGGTTTTGTTTCACGAAGCATGATAGGGAAGAATTTCACTTCCACTTTTTCTTCCCATTCTCTAAAGTATTCTATTACTTTCCTTAAATATTTGTGTGTTATGATGAACACGGAGTTATCAACTTTTATATGTGGTATTTCATTTAACAAACCTTCTCTTTTGTATTCATATTTTTTACTTTTTTTAACAATTATCTGCTTCCTCCCATAAAGACCCCAATAAAATCTATTCCTTTCGGAAAGAGAAGAAAACTTTTCGCGTTTTGCGGTGAAACATACAACTACGGCTTTTTCAAAGACTTTTTGATTATTGTATTTTCCTTTCCTCATGTTTGTATATATGTAAATACAACACTTATTTAAAGTTTTCGTTTTTCTTTCTTCAATTTCTTGTATATTTTGAAGTACCAATAACAAAGCGCTATTATCAGTAAAACAGTTACAGCAATTATACTTAAAAGCTCTGGTTGTATACTTGATGTAGAAGGAGATGTAGCGTTGGTGAAGCTGTAAACTTTCTGCGAACCGTCCGGCATTTTAACTATAACTTTTTCTATTTTAATGAGTTTCTCCATAGAAAAATTTAACTTAAAGAGAAATATAAATGTTTATCACGGTATCCCAAAAAGTTAATGTGTATGCTTTTATTTTTGAAATTTTTTATAAAAATTTATGGAATTACGTTATCTCGGCCACGCAGCATTCGAAATAAAAGAAGAGGATAAAACTTTACTAATAGACCCGTTTTTAAAAGGAAACCCAAAAGCATGCGCAAAACCTGAGGATTTTGAGAAAGTGGATTTAGTGTTTATTACCCATGCACATGCGGACCACTTAGGAGATGCTGTAGAAATGGCAAGAATCACAGGAGCAAAAATTGTTGCAATTTACGATATAGCATCTTGGTTAAGTGAGAGGTTTGGTATAAAAACTGTTGGAATGAATTATGGAAGAGGCGAAATAGACGGGTTTGAAGTAGTAATGGTTCCAGCATGGCACAGCTCAAGCTATGAAGGGAAAAGTATAGGAAACGCCTGTGGCTTTATAATAGGTATTGAGGGAAAACGCATTTACCATGCTGGTGATACATGTGTTTTTTCGGATATGAAGTTATTTGCAGAGCTTTATCCAATAGATATAGCACTTTTGCCGATAGGAGGACACTTTACAATGGATATTTTGCAAGCAGTGAAAGCAGCAGAACTCATAAAACCAAAAATTGCTGTTCCGATGCACTACAATACATGGCCGTTGGTTGAGGCAGATGCTCAGGAATTCAAGAAAAGAGTAGAAGAACTTGGAATAAAGGCTATTTTACTCGAACCGGGAGAAAGGTTAAGAATTTAGGAGTGGTTTATTGAAAAACTAAAAACAGTGAGTTTTGAAAAAATATCGGCTTCACAACCTCTCGGGAGTATGATAGCACATCCCATCTAAAAGATGTAATATTGCTATCCATCTCAGTATTTTTCTAACGGTTCTTTTAGTTCATTTCCATAAATAATCTGTATCTTAACTTTTATTTCAAAGACATTTTTTGCTTGTGTGATCTGAGTTAAAGTTTCTTTGATAAAATTAAACTACTATTTTCATTCCGTCTTTCGCAACAATTATACTTTCAAATAGTCTTTTTGCAAATTTTTCAAGAGAAGCGTGCTTTTTATAACGCCTGCTAAAGTGCATGAGAATAAGTTTTCTCACACCATATTTTTTTGCAAGCTCACAAACCTCTTCAATAGAAGAATGGTAAAAGCCTGTATCTCTTTTGTATTTAAAAGTGGCTTCGTGGATTAGCACAGCATTTTTTGCTTCTTCGAAAAGCTCCTTTACCGGAAGCGTATCTCCTGAGTATATTATTTTTCTTCCCTCTATTTTTTCAGCAACTTCAGCTAATCTTATTTCTTTCCCGTTTAAATTAATTTTTTTCCTCGCTTTTAACTTGCGAATTTTTTCACGGGGTATTTTCAGCTCCGTGAGTTTTTGTGGATTCATTTTCCAGTGTGCTTTCTCCTGAAAAATATAAGCAACGCATGGAACAGAGTGTCTAACAGGAAACGAATAAACGTAATATTTCTTTTCATTTACTATTCTTTCTTTTTCTTCTATTGATACATCCTTTGCTTTTATCTTAAAACCAAAACTCAGATAGCTTAACTCAAGGATGTAATCCACAAATCTTCTTGCCTCAGGTCCGTAAATGTAAAGCGCTTTTTTTCTCCCTAACATATGAAGAGTTTCTATTAGCGGAAGTAAACCAGCAAAATGATCAGCATGCCAATGAGTTATGAAAATTCTTTTTATCTTCATTGGCGAAATTCCAGCTTTTTGTAATCCAAGTTGTGTGCACTCTCCACAATCGAAAAGTAAACACTCGCCCTCATAACGTAGCGCAACTGCTGGATGTTTGCGTTGAAGTGTTGGTATAGCCGAGCCGCTTCCGAGAATGTAAATTTCTATTGGAGAAGGCATACATTATTTCAGTTATTGGAACCTATTAAACTTGAGTTGTTGTTTTCAGCATAGTATCTAAAATCTCTCTGACTATTTTTATTTCTCTTTCATTTTCCTCTTTAAATCTCTTTGGAAGCGAAAAATTTAGCCAATTTAATTTTTTCTGAAAGTAACGAGCATATTCTTCTTCTGGAGCCACAAATTCCGTTGGATTCTGTGCATGCACTTTCTCGAGCAAAGACAAAGTTTTTTCAAAAGCCATGCTCACTATTTCTTCTACTTCATCTTTGTTTACATACCTAATGAAAGGCAAAATTTTACGAAATCTTTTTGGAGTAAACGCGTATATTACCATTCCGGTCATGTATTCTGGTGTTGGTATTCTAATTTCCAAGACATTTCCTTCCGTTTCAACAGCAATTTCATTTATTTCTTTTATCTTGAGTGCACCGACTTCGTTATTAGTGAAGATGTCTATTTTTTCTCCGTTGCTGTAATCTGTGAAGTATGTAATAAGGTAATTTTCTGGTCTGTGGCTCAGGATCGTTTTTACGTTGTACAGACTTAAGTAATAAATATTCCATTGAAGCGGTTTCTGGTGGAGAGGAGGAATCTGTTACAATGTCGAAATCCGTATCTTTGTGGAAAATACTTGAAACTTTTTTATATCACCATAAAGAAGTGCTGTACACAGCGTTCCAACAGAACCTATAACACCGTAGTTGTTATCGTTATTCTCAAAGTGTTCTCTCGCATATGTACAACTTTTTTTCAAGGCACTGCACCATTCATGCGGATCGAGGAATGCTTTCTTTTCACTTTTTAGATTTTTCAGTTCTCTGAAAAGCGGGAGATAAAAACTTTCCATATTTATTATTACTGTTTAGTAGTGATATTTAAATTTTTCGTTACTCAAATCCTCGCATTTATTTTAGCATTTATTTTAAAATCATCAAAGAAAATAATTATAATTTTATAAGCTCCACGCTACTAACTTTTCCTATGACAATTAAGGCAGGAATAGTAGGTTATGGCTGTTACATTCCAGAATACAGAATTACAGTTGATGAAATAGCGCGTGTCTGGGGAACCGATGCAAAAAGAATAAAGCAAGGTCTGCTTATCGAAGAAAAAGCTGTAGCTGGAGATGATGAAGACACCGCCACAATAGCAGTAGAGGCTGCCAAAAATGCTTTGAAAAGAGCGAGAATAAACCCAGAACTTATAGGTGCTGTTTACGTTGGTAGCGAATCTCACCCATATGCTGTTAAACCTACTGCAACAATAGTTGGCGAAGCCTTAGGAATAGGAAATTGCTATACTGCCGCTGATTTAGAATTCGCGTGCAAAGCAGGAACAGCAGGTATGCAAATGTGTTTTGGTTTGGTAGAAGTGGGGTTAATAGAGTATGGTCTTGCGATAGGTGCTGACACAGCTCAGGGTGCACCTGGAGATGCGCTTGAATATACAGCTG
>JALSPV010000011.1 GCA_026985775.1 Candidatus Aenigmatarchaeota archaeon | reverse complement strand
CTACCTCCTTAAGAGTTCTAAGTATTTAAGGAAGAAAATACAATAAAAACTTTATGTCAGAAGCCGTTAAACGAGCTTTGGAGCTAATAGAAAGGAATAAAATAAAAATTGGGCTAAAAGCAGGCTACTATTACCCTGATTTCTGGTGTAGAGATGCGTTAATTTCTGTTCTCGGATTGTGTGCAGAGGGAAGTGAGGCATCTCTTTCCATTGCGAAAAAATGCATCTCCACATGCTTGCACTTTCAGAAGTTTACAGGACAAATACCAAACAAAATTTCTCCGGATGGAAAGAAAGTTGATTTTGGTGAAGGTGGATGTGTTGATTCCAGCCTCTGGATGAGCATAGCGTGCTTTACTTATTTGAAAGCAAGTGACGATAAAAGCTTTGTCAGACGAAACCTAAGTAAAATAGAGAAAGCTGTAAAATGGGTTTTAAATCTCGATTTGAATAATGACTGGCTTATAGAGACAAACGAAGGGAGCGATTGGATGGACTTGCTTTTGCGAAGCGGAAGAGTGCTTTACGATAACGTTTTGCTTTACGCTGCGCTCATTCATGTTCATGCTCTTTGTGAGGAATTTGGAAAAAACTCAAAATATGTAGAGTATGCTGAAAAGGTAAAAGAAAGCATAAATCTTCTTTTCTGGATGAGCAAAGAAAACTACAAAAAAGTAAACGAACTGTACGGATTTACAGGGATAGAGAAGGATTATGAAATAGCTTTCAGAGAGGGAGAAAAGCCTTACTTTATTGCCGATCTCGGATTTAGAAAGTACGATCCGCGCTTTGATATTTACTCTAATATCCTTGCGCTTCTCTTTGGCGTTGCCGATGAGGAAAAACAGCGAATGATTATGCACGCTTTTGAAGAAATGTCTGTAAGCAAACCCTATCCAGTACGCGTTCTAATACCGCCAATATCGCGGGCAGATCCGTTCTGGTGCTTTTATTTCCGCGAAACAGATCTTGGTTTTTTGCAGGATCCCGGAAATTTCCACAACGGCGCGTGCTGGCCACTTGCAGGAGGTTTTTACATAGCTTTGCTTAGAAAAGAAGGTGTTGGAAAATGGGAAAAAGAACTTGAAAAGCTTCGTGAAGAATGTGCGCTTGAAAACTGGAGCTTTTACGAATGGGTAAACCCATTTACCTGTAAACCGGGTGGAGCACCTGAACAAACTTGGAGTGCCGCAATGCTTCTTTTTGCAGAAAAAGAAGGAGAAAAACTGCTTGCTCGAGTCTAGGATTTTTTCTTTAAATTTTGTTGTCATTATCGAAATCCAAGAAAAGTTAAAAGAAAATTGTATGCTTTTATTTTCTTTTCATCAGATTCTTAATCTCTGCTATAAGCACGCGGAAATTTAGAATAAAATGAATTACTATAAGTAAAACAAAGATAAAGCCTGTGATTGTATGGATGTTTTTTAGCGTGAATTTGTTCATCCCAAGAAAATTCCAACCACCAAATCTTGCGATTCTCCCGACAGGTGCAAAATAAAGACTTATCCCCGTAATGGTTACAATAAGAAAATCTATGAATAATAGACAAGAAACCAGCGGTTTTAGTTTTGCTGCTATCCTCTTCATGTATATTTTTTAAATAAAATCTATATAAATATAAAATTTTAATTCTTAAGCTTTCTTAATCTTTTTATTCACCTAAAGAAATCCGTGTTAAATTTTCGAGGATAAATTTTATTCAAAGTGAAAGTTCTAAGCACAGCAAAACCAGCATGGATTCTGATGGCTCCCTTCAGAAACTTAAAAATCTTTTTCATAGTTCTATTTATTAGAGTTCACAAAATTTAAATTTATTTTATAACAAAAAATTATGCAATGTTGTGGAAAATAAAAGTTGTAAAGGCTTCTGGAAAAACAGAGGAATTTCTTCCAGAAAAAATTGTGTTGAGCATCTACAGAACAGGAGCGACTCCAGAGGTTGCAAGGAAAATCGCAGTAATAGTTACGGGAAAGGTGTTGGAATCTGGAAAAAATAAAGTCGAAACGAAAGAGTTAGCGAGGCTTATTTTGAAGTATTTGAAAAAAGAGAATGAACAGTGGTATAAAAATTGGATTATATTCACTCGCAAGGCTAAAACAAAAAGGAAAGAAATAGAAAGAAAACTCCAAAAAGAATTAAAGGAATATTTGAAATGAATAAAAAATTCCACTATAAGTGATCATGCCATGGAAGCAAAAATAATTGCAGAATTTATAGTAATTTTACTACTTTTTATTTTTTTCACTGCGTTTTCTTTACCAAATTCTTCTGAAGGAAAAATAAGTGGCAAGCTTTTAAAATTATTAGAAAATCATTCTGAAAACAGTTACATACGAGTTATTGTTTTTTCAAACAAGAGCGTTTCCTTTCGAGATTTTTTGAAAGGAATTGAAAAATTGAAGGATAATCAGAGTCTGAAAAACATAAAGGTGTTGCACAATTTAAGGGCGATAACATGCCTTGCGACACCTTCTGCCATTAAAATTTTAGCAAATGATAGCGCTGTAAAAAGCATAGAAATAGATGAAAAAATACATGCATTATCAAGCTCTATTAAAACAAAAAGAGATAAAATTAAGAGCACTCCCATACAATATAAACAGAAAAAAACAGTTTTTCTTTTAATTATCTCGTTTGTTGCGTTAAGTTTTCTAATATTATTGATGGTTATTATTAAAACCTTTAAATAAAAAATATTATATGAAAGTTATTGCCGAATTTGATCCTTGGAAAAATCCTTTGTGTACATGCCCGAAAAAATATTCTTTTAACCCTTATACTGGTTGTGCACATAAATGTGATTATTGTTATGCGACTTACATTCCTAATTTTTGGGAAGTCAGAGAAAAGAAAAATTTGTCCAAAAGACTTGAAGGAGATCTCGAAAAGCTACCGAGAAATGCTTTGATTTCAATGTCAAATTCTTCTGATCCCTATCCACCGATAGAAAAAACCAGAAAAATAACTCGAAGATGTTTAGAAATAATAAAAAACTATGATGTAAGGCTTCTGATTATAACAAAAAGCAACATCGTAATAAGAGACGTTGATTTACTTCGCGATCTTCGTTGCGCCGTTGCAATAACTGTTACGGGATTTTCTTCCAGAATATTTGAACCGCTTGCACCAAAGCCAGAGGAAAGAATAGAAGCTCTTAAGTTTCTTAAAGATTGTGGAATTCCCATTATTTTGCGTTTGGATCCTTTGATGCCTTGGATGAAAAAGGAAGAATGGTTCGCGATTTTAGAAAAATGCTACTTTGTTGACCATGTTGCTACCTCAACTTTAAAGCTTAGAAAAGATTCGTTTGAGAGAATTGCAAAAATAAATCCTGATCTTCGAGAGTTTCTTAAACAACTTTACTTCGAAAGGGGAGAGAAGATTTGTAGCTCGTGGTATCTCTCAAAAGAGTTAAGAGAAAAATTGCTTAGTGTTGTTGAAAATAAGTGTAAAGAACTTGGTATTTCCTGTGCATTTTGCAGAGAAGGTATTCCTTTCAAGGCGAAAAGTTGTGATGGAAGTCACTTGATAAAGTAATTAACATTAAAAACATTAAAACAATAGATATAAGTATCGCAATTTTAACTGAAAGCAAATCTGTTGGTGTTGCGAACTCTGTAAGTTTCTCCCTTTCATAGAACTACTTGTTAGTAGTAAAATTTTAAAAAAATTGATTGATAATTAAAAAGTTGTGATTACAAAAGATCATAAAAATCGATAAAAGATTTTTGAAAATTATGTTGAAATAACCACATACCTTGGTGTAGAAAATGAAAAAGAAGAAATGAAAAGGTTTCTTGAGGAAAAGAAAAATTATGTTCCAATATTCAAATACCTTGAACTTATAGCCGTTGATAACCTTTGCAGTGGTTATGATTTCTACGATGTCTACAAGGATTTAGAAGAGAGAGGCTTTAGCCGAGAAAAAGAAATAGAAAAATACCTTGAAGAAGCTGATGGAAGAAAATATCATAGAAAAACCTAAATATATCCAAGTGATTTAACGGAATTGTTATGTAACGAAAAAAAAGCTTTTGAAGACCATTTTGTGTTCTACTTCATTAGCCAATAACTTCTTCATACCATTCTGGCCTCTTTGTTTTTTGGCAAAACTTCGTTTCTCCATTTCTCGTCTGTAAGCCTATCTTTCATCGGCCAAATGAATTCGTAATAGCTGAAAATTGGACCTACTGCAATTCCTATTCTACCGTTCTTTGATTTGTGTGCTACCAAGACCCAGTCAATTTTTCCAACACCAACTTCGAGAACCTTTCCAGTATTAGCATCTGTATGTACATCTGCCACGATCGTTGTTTTGAATGCATTTTCTTTTCCTTCGAGAGATGTTTCCACTTTGCATCGTGTCATGGAGGGGCAGGAACTCTGCTTAACGGTTAAAGTACTTGCCAGAGATTTTAAAATGTTTTCAAATTCAGAATGTATATTCTTGATAAATACATAGTCGCTTTCACTAAGCTCTTCTCCTCTCAACTCTTTTCTTGCTATCTCTTCCAATCTTTGCATAAGCCTGTTGTTCTTTCAAGAGCTGTTGAAACTTCTGGAGTTGTGACATTTTGCTCCTCTAGACCCTTCTTTAATAATTCTACAGCAAATTTAGCTCTTGCGTAAAGCTCGGGATTTGGTTCTACATAGCCATAATACTTAGCTTCTAATGGAGCCGCTCCTGTTATGGCGACACCAGTAGCCCAGGTATAACTTTGCTTTACGTAGAGAATTGTATCATGTCTCAGCTCGGCCCAGCTTGCGAGAGCTGTTATCAAATCTTTAACTTTCCAAATCTCGCTACAATGTCTCTTTGATAATTTTCTGGAATTTCTTTCAGAGGAAGCTCATATTCGATATTAGCAACTTTTTCTTCTTTATATTCAAATTTTGGGAGCGAGGCTTAGGAGAGCGGGTTGTTTCAACAATACTTCCGAATAAAGAGGTTCTTTCTTTTCAAGCGTAGTTATACTAGGTACAGAAACAAACCAAAGGACAACCCCCAAAAATTAGCATAAGAACCATTTATCCTCATAACTTAATGATGTATTTACGAGTTTAAAAATATTATAAGGGTTAAGGACATCAGAATAATCATGTTCAAATCATGGTTGTTTTCTTCTTTCAGAAAGAAATGGGTTAAAAACAAAAGAAATGATGAAACATGTGTATTCTGTAAGACAACTGGAAAATTCCAATAATCAAGCAATTAAGAGTTTCACAAAATAACATCATTTTATTTCACCGTTACGCTTTTTGCAAGGTTCCTTGGTTTATCTGGATTGTAGCCCTTCATCTTTGCAATGCAGTATG
>JALSPV010000010.1 GCA_026985775.1 Candidatus Aenigmatarchaeota archaeon | reverse complement strand
ACTAAAGAAGAAGAGAAAATGTTAAATGGCGAATACGGAAGTGCTGTAGCAAGGTGCATGAAGCTTTTGGTCAAGCTTGGCGAAAAGTTCGGAGCAGAAAAAATGATAACCATCTTCTCTGCTCAAATAGCCGGAATTTCTTATAAAAACATAGGTGATGCGGGAGTTGAATTTCTTGAAGAGTTCGCAAAAGAAGGTGCTAAAGTAAGAGTTACAGCGTTCATGAACCCTGCTGGAATGGATCTTGAAAAATGGAAAGATCTTGGTATTAACGAGGAATTCGCAAAGAATCAAATGCGAATAATAAATGCGCTTAAAAAAATGGGTGTCGTAGCAAGTGCTACCTGCACGCCTTATCTTGCTGGATTGCTTCCCAGATTTCGCGAACACATAGCATGGAGCGAGAGTTCAGCAGTTATATTTGCTAACTCTGTAATAGGTGCAAGGACAAACAGAGAAGGCGGGCCTTCTGCACTTGCAGCAGCAATAACGGGAAGAACACCATATTACGGCATGCACCTCGATGAAAACAGAAAAGCCAATTTTATAGTTGAAGTAGAAACCTCATTAGAAGATATAACCGATTTCTCTGCGCTCGCTTATGCGGTTTGCAAGCACGTGAAAAAGGGTATCCCCTATTTCAAAGGAATTGAAAGCGCTAATGTAGATGAGCTAAAAGCACTCGGTGCAAGTCTTGCAGCATACGGTGCTATGGCGATGTTCCACATCGAAAAGATAACACCAGAAGCAGAAAATGCATGTGAAAACACTAAAGAAAAAATTTCCATAACGCAAGAGGATATAAAAAATGCATATGAAGAGATGAGCGAAAAACTCGAAGAAGTTGATGCAATTGCCGTTGGATGTCCGCATGCTTCTATAGATGAATTGAAAAAACTTGTTTTGTTACTTCATGGGAAAAAGCTAAAAATACCGCTTTTTGTGTTCACTTCCAAAGCTGTAAAAAGCGTCGCAGAAAGAGCAGGATATGTTGAGAAGCTTGAAAAAGCAAATGCAAAAATACTTACAGATACCTGCCCTGTTGTTATGCCGATAGAAGAACTTGGAATAAAGAAACTTGCTGTTAATTCTGGAAAAGCAACATTTTACCTCGCGAGCTCTGGAAAAATAGTGGCTTTTGAAAAAATTGAAAAGCTCATAGAAAGATTTTGTGAAGGTGCGTGAAAATGAAGCGCACAATAAAATGCAAACCTGTAATGGAAGGTATTGGGGAGGGAGATGTACTTTACACAGAACAACCAATATCATTTTACGGTGGTGTGGATGCAAAAACGGGAGTAATAGTGGAAAAAGGTCATGAAGTAGAAGGAAAATGTATTGCCGGAAAGGTTCTTGTATTTCCCCATGGAAAAGGAAGCACAGTTGGAAGTTATGTTATATATGCACTGAAAAAATATGGAAAAGCACCTGCTGCCATAGTTAACGAAGAAACCGAAACAATAATTGCAACAGGTTCTATACTTGCAGAAATTCCTTGTGTAGAAAACGTGGACATCTCGCTTTTGAAAAATGCTAAAAGAGTTCGCGTAGATGCCTTTCGAGGAGAGATAATAATACTCGAATAGGTGTTTTCATGAAACTTGTTGTTGCAATTACAGGAGCAAGTGGAGTTGAACTTTCTTTACCACTTCTCGAGGTTTTGAAAGAAAAGGGTGTAAAGATTTTTATTGTAGTTTCTGATGCGGCAAAGGTTGTGTTTGAAAAAGAGTTTGGAACAAAATGGGAGAAAGTTGAAGAAACACTGAAAAACAACTCCGAAAAAATTTTTTCGGAAAGAGAAATTTATGCACCTATAGCAAGCGGAAGTGTTTACTTTGATGGAATGATAATTCTACCTTGCAGCATGAAAACGCTTGCAGCAATTGCTTTGGGATTGGAAATTAATTTAATTGCAAGAGCTGCAAGCGTGTGCTTAAAAGAAAAAAGAAAGCTGGTTCTTTGTGTTCGAGAAACACCGTTACGCATAGCACATTTAAAAAACATGCTTTCATTAGCCGAAGAAGGTGCTGTAATTTTACCGCTTGTAATGAGTTTTTACGGAAAAGAGAAAAATAAATATGAATTCATGATCAATAACATTATTGGAAAGATTCTCAGTGTTTTCGGTTTAGAATTTGAAAAGCCGTGGAAATGGGAAGAGAGCCGAGGATGAGAAAAATGAAAAAACTCACTCTCGTAAAACTTGGAGGCTCGCTTATAACAGATAAAACCAAGCCTTATACCGTTAGATGGGATGTTCTAAAAAGACTCGCAAAAGAAATAGCCGAATCTTGGAAAAGTGTAAAAGGGAAGTTGATTGTTGGGCATGGTGGCGGCTCTTTTCCACACTGTTCTGCAAAGCGCTATAAGGTGCACCTTGGTGTTATAAACGAAGAAAGTTACAAAGGCATTGTTTTTGTGCAGAACGATGCTTCAAAGCTAAATAGAATAGTTGTGGAAGCACTGATTGAAGCAGGTGTAAATGCTGTTTCTGTCCAACCTTCTGCATGCTTGATTTGCGAAAATGGAAGAATAAAGGAGTGGTATCTTGAACCGTTAAAAAACATGCTAAATCTCGGGCTACTTCCAGTACCATTTGGAGATGTTTGCCTTGATAGAAAAATGGGTTGCTGTATTGTTTCCACAGAAGAAATACTTTACTATCTTGCAAAAAATCTCGATGTAGAAAGAATTATTCTTGTTGGTAAGGTCGATGGTGTTTTTACAGGAGTGCCTGAAAAGGATAAAAATGTTAAGCTGATTAAAGAAATCACACCAGAAAACTTTGAAGAAGTGAAAAATTTTCTCGGTGGCTCAGACGGAATAGATGTTACTGGAGGTATGCTTCACAAAATTGAAAGAATGCTTGAAATAGCAGAGTATGGAGTAGTCTGCGAAATAATTAATGGTTTGAAAGAAAATTATTTGAAGCGCGCGCTTTTGGGAGAAACGGGATTGGGAACTGTGATAAGAAATTAAGTTAAAAACTTTCTACCAAAATTATTCTTATGTATTCCTACATGATCGGGATCATGGGAAAATTTTCTGAGAAAAAGCAGCATGATATTCCAGAAGAAGCGATTAGGGATATTTCGATGATAGATTGTAAGCTTGCTGGGATAAAAGTGTCTCGAGGTAACCTACAAAAAATAAAACGCCAGCTCCTTGAAATCAAAAAATAAATGGGAAATTATAAAAAGTATTAAGAAACAAGAAAATTTTGTTCCTGATATCAAGCCCCGGTAGCTCAGCTGGTAGAGCGGTGGCCTCGTAAGCCACAGGTCGCGGGTTCAAATACAGTTTGAAAAGGCAGACAAAAATCTCCTATTGAACCGCCCGCCCGGGGCTCCAAAAACAATAAGTTTTCTTGATTTTAACATCCATTACCATAACAATATTCCAATATTCTTCTCCCTATCTCATCATAAAGCATGAATACATCTCCATCGTTATCCCATATAGCCTTGCATTTCCTTTTCGGACAGAGGTATATTTTAACCTCGTATTGCGAAACGTCATTTTTCCCACAACCAGAATAAATGTAAAGCACAGAATAAGGCTGTAAGATTACACGAGGCAAATTAAAAACATTACCATCTTTATCTCTTATTTTCCAGCCCGTTAGATTGCATGTTATGTTACAGTAATTTTTCAGTTTTACGTATTCTTCTTGTGCGTTTTTACAATCATCTCCCGGTGGATTATACCTGAAGTATGCTATACCTATACACTCTTCGCATGTATAAAGCTCTACAACACATCCGCGAGGAGGTATGTCAAGAAGTTTTTCGTATTTCAGCTTTTTTCCGTAATTTTTGAAAACAGCATACCCCTTTTCTATCATCTCTTTATTCACAAACACATTTCCTACCCAAACATATGCAAGCAATCTCCCGTATTTGTCCTGCTTGATTTTGTCATACTCCAGTCTTACTTCTCTTCCTTCAATGAGCTTTTGTAAATATCTCCATGCTTCCTCAAAACATTTTTGTCCTTTCTCAGGTGCATCTATTCCGAGAAGTCTTACTACACGGTTATTTTCTGTGATGAACGTGTCCCCATCCATGACTCTTTTTACTTTTACGGTTTCAGGGTATTTACTTTTATGTAGACTAAAGGAGAAAAGAAAAAATCCGCCGAATGCACATACAAAAACACAAATTAAAAGAAATGTGCGCGGGTTCAAAATATCACCATAGCTCAAGCTTTTCTGGGACATCAAAACAGTAATGCACTTCTAAAAATTCCTTTCTAAACTCCTTTACTTCTTCTCTAATTTTTTCTGCTTTTTCTCCTTTTACAAGCACCCTTTCAAAAAGCTCTGCTATAATTTCCATTTCTTTTTCTTTCATTCCAAAACGCGTTAATTCTTGCACACCTATTCTTATTCCTGAAGGATTTCGTGTAGCGTCTTTATCACTATCCCAAGGAAGAGCTATCTTGTTGACTATTATGTTTGCTTCCTCAAGCTTTTCTGCAACAACCTTACCGCCGCCAAGCGATTTAACGTCCACAAGTATTTGATGTGTTTCTGTAAACCCCTTGTGTTCACAAAGGACTTTAAATCCTTTTTCATAGAGCGCTTCTCCCAGAGCCTTTGCATTCTTAACAATTTGCTCTGCGTATTTCTTCCCATATTCGTTCATTTCAAGCGCTGATACAATTAGCGCAGGTAACCTGTGAATATGGTGATTGCTCAGCAATCCGGGAAAAATGGCATACTCTATTTTCTTCCAATTATCTTCGCCAAGAGAAGCAGAACCTATTATTATTCCGCCCTGTGGTCCAGGAAAGGTTTTATGCGTACTTGCTGTGATAATATCCGCTCCTTCCTCAAAAGGCCTTTGAAAGATGCCAGCATAAACTAAGCCAAAAACGTGAGCAGCGTCGTAAACTATGATTGTTTTCTCACCAGCTATATCCCGGAGTTCTTCAATAGGCTCTGGAAATAGAAAAACTGAGCGGCCAAGCATTATGAGTTTTGGTTTTAGCTTTTCTATGAGTAAGGCTGCCTTATCCACATCTAACACAAAGTTTTCTGTATCGAAAAATGCCGGTATGCTCTTAAGCTCTTTTACTCCTGCTGCCCCGTAACGCGTTGAAGAGACATGAGCACCTGCTGTTAACCCAGGTGAAATGAAAATCTCTCCACATTTTAGGAAAGCATGATAAACACACAAATTGGCTACAGCTCCTGAAATTGGGCGAGTGTCTACAAATTTTGTATCAAAAACCTCTCCAAACACAGCGTTTGCTAACAACTCTATTTTCATTGAATATCTTGTTCCCTGATAATGAGGCTCTTCCGTGTGTTCGTTGTATCG
>JALSPV010000009.1 GCA_026985775.1 Candidatus Aenigmatarchaeota archaeon | reverse complement strand
GGGTTGCTACCTACCGCAACGGCTGCTACGAGCTGTTTGTCTGGATATGTTATTGTATCAACATCCTGATCGTTCGTGTTTGTTCTGTAAACCATTGTACCGTATACATCTACTGCCTTGTCTTCATTGTCTCCTGTTGCAACAAAGCTTGAGTGTGTACCTGTAAATGTTGGTGTATCTAAGTCAAGGTAGTTTGAACCCTCTTTGACAGGTATTATCACAGCATTGTGGTTTCCGTTTGCGTCTTCTTCCTCTACTATCATGAGTGCTGGTGATGTTGTTGCATTGAGGTTTATTTTAATGGTTGGTGCTGTTGCATCTGGTGTTGCTGTGATGTCATATCCTACTTTACCTACTTTAACATCATATGCTGTAACAGCACTGCCTGTTGTGGTAATAACATTTGTACCTCCTATTGAAACAGTAACATTTCCATCTGATGTCGTTGTAACTGTTATGTCTCCTGTGGGCAATTTTATGGTTTTAGTTTCATTTGTGCCTAGTGTAAATGTTGCAGGCTCTGTCAACACTATCATTGCGCCTTTGCTCGTTCTCATTATTGGGTATACTGTTATTTCGTTTCCTGGCTTACCGTAATCTGCACCAGTACCCCATGTTATTTCTACCACATCATTTGTTACATCACCATCATTCTTCGTATCAAGGTATATGTAGTACTCCTGTCCGTCGATTACTTTCTTTCCTTCGAAAATACCCGTATCTACACCAGTTTCTTCAACATTTACCTCGAATTCTGCCCCTGTATCAACATCTCTCAATGTTATTTTTCCTTTATCTTTGACGCTATTATCTGCATTTGTTGCATCTATATCTGTAACCTGCACTACTCTCTCGAAGCCTTCTGCTGCTGCGAGGAAGGTGTACTCGTTAAGCTTTGTTGGTTCTCCTTCAACTACGTGGAATGCGTAACCGTTTGAATCTGCAAGTTTTGCATTACCTGTATTTGAAAGATCGCTATCATAAGCCCATTCGAGAGATACGCTGTTACCGTTCTTGTCTGTAAAGCTTACTCTGTAACCCTGTGTTGAAACTGGTTCAACTGTTATCTTCTCCGTTGATGCACTGTCAAGCCCGTTAAATGCCACCTTTATTGTACCGAATAGCGGATCTACCCATGTGGAACCTTCTTCAATGTAATTGCTCTGCGTGTCTTTTGCGTCAAACGCTATCTTGAGATATGAAAGCTGATAATTGCTGTAATCTGTTGCTACCTTTGTACCTTTAACTATCTCCTCGTCAGAACCTTCCTTAACAGGCTGGCCGTCCTGGAAAATGTATTTCTCAGCACCTGCAGAAAGCACAACGCTTCCTGTTTCCTGCGGTACCTTGTAATAGAACACGTCTTCTATGTATACCTGAAGTCCGCCAAAATCATAGGATCTTCCTTCTTCGACCTCTTTTGTAATACCGTTTATCTCCACAACCGCTGTCTTAGAATCTACTATACCAACTACCTTTACTGTATACTCCTTTCCACCAACTGTTATGCTCTTGGTTTCTCCTGCACCAACACTTACTTTATCAGATGACTTGTAAAGCACAAGCTTATCTGCTGTGGATTCGGGTGCAATTGTAAATTCTTGACCAAAGAGTGTAATTTTCTTACCCTTTGCCTTTGTTACATTAATTGGATTGTCAAAAATTACTTCTGCCTGCACAAGGTAATCGCTATCTGGTGTTGGGTTAGTACCGAGCTGAATGTAGTATACTGCTTCTTTTGTTGTATCTGTAGGTACGGGGTCTCCGAAGGTTATTACTTTGTTACCGATTCTCAAGTACTGGTCATAATTATACTTCTGACCGTTCTCATCCTCTACTGTACCGCTTGCAAGAAGTTTTGGAAGATCCTTTGATGTTATTACCTGAATGGCCGAGTCGATAGCGCTATCGTAGTAAAGTTTCTTTGTGTCTGTTTCGAGAAGTTTACCTCCAGTAACTGTTGTTTTTGCTGTTGTTATTTCAACTGGTTCTTCTTTTTTGTAATTTGCAGCAAGTCTAACTGCTATATCTATTGCCGCAGCCACGTCGCTTGCAGCCGCGTCTGCACCAACCACGAAAAGCGGGAATTTTTCTTGAGGTGTACCGAGCTTCTTTGTTATTTCTCCTACTGTGGTAACAGTTGCTCCCATTACTGCAGTCGCCAGCGTTGCTCCAGCAAGCAACGCGGAACCGGCAACAGCACATACCCTTCTAAACTGCATACCTCACTCCACCTTTTCCATTTTTTTCAGGTGTATCAAATCCTGTCAAGTTTTTCTCGGCGCACGTAGCTAGAGCACGCTTCATCGATGTAAAGAGGTTGTAAAAACAGGTATATATAGCTTTCTGGAAACAGTTTCCAAATGTTTTGTCTAAAGTTTCTCAATGAAAAATTAAGCAAAAATAATGTTTTTAATGTCGTTTAATTGTTTACAAACCACTTTAAGATGATATTTTTTCAAAATTTCTGATTTAACCTATTATAATAAATTTTATGATGTTTCTATTTCTGAAACTTTAAAATTTTTATTTGTCTTTTATATAGTAAAATTTTATGAGTATTTTGGTAAATAAAAAAGCACAAGCTATAACTATAGAATCTTTGCTCTTTTTTGTCCTCGGACTATTCCTCTGCCTAATGATTTATCATTCTTTTGATTCGATGACAAAACAAATTAAATTTTTTGTGACTGAAGAGTCACTTAAAAAAATAGCGAGCTATATCTCTTATTACGTAAATCTTGTTTATAGAACAGGTATTGAAACCAACGCCACTATACAACTTCGTATAGAATTACCAGAATCTGTGTTTGGTTCGAGGTATTTTCTCGATAAAGAAAATGGAAATATATACATAAGGACAGAAGCATTTAATAAGAAAGCATTACTTAATTTATATGGTGCAGAAGCAAAGCTTCGCGCGTTTGTTGTGCCGCTATCAAATCAGCTTGAAATAAAGTATGAAAGTGGAAAGGTGATAATAGGATGACGCATCCATACTTAAAACTCCTAGTATTGAGGGCTATTCTTGGATATAAGAAAAAAGACTTGTCTCTTGTCAAAAGCCATGAAAGGAAAAACGAAGAATTTAAAAAGAGAAAACATCATCATCCTAGAACTTTACCGAAAGCTCAACCAAGAGAACCAAAAGATCTTGAAAGAGAAATAATCGTTTCCACAGTCAAAAGACTCAAAAAAGAAGAGGTAAAAGGTGTCGATATTTCTTCCATTCGAGAATTTACCAAGTATAAAGAGGTAGAAGAATGTGATTTACGTGCAATAGAAATGAAGTATCCACTTATCCCAAGAGAACCAAAAGAAGGCGAGAGGATTTTTGCATATGCTCACATAAGATGGTCGGAAAAAGATAATGCACTTGTTTACTATGTCATAGAACCTTATCTTACAGATCCAGAAAAGAACCTTCTAGAAAAGATGAAAAAAACTATTGCAGAAAAACTTGATGTAGATTTTTCTGCTCTGAAAAAAGAAGAGGCAAAAGAATATTTACGAAGGAAATTTGAAGAAATAATAAACACCTTGCTACCAAATCTTCCAAAGCAGAAAAGAGAAAATTTACTTTACTATATAGTTAGAGACTTTCTCGGTCTTGAAAAAATAGAACCGTTGATGCATGACTCAAATATAGAGGATATCTCCTGTGATGGTGTTGGCATACCCGTTTTCGTAAACCATAGAAACCCGAAAATAGGTTCAATAAGAACAAATATAATCTTCGAAACACCCGAAGAGCTTGATAACTTTGTAATAAAACTTGCTCAGCGCTGTGGAAAAACCATTTCTGTTGCACAACCGCTTTTAGATGCGACATTACCAGATGGTTCGCGTCTGCAGGCAACCTTAGGAACAGATATAGCAAGAAGAGGAAGTAACTTCACAATAAGAAAGTTTACGGAAGAACCGTTTACACCGATAACCTTAATGGAATATGGTACAGTAGATGCAAAACTTCTCGCATATCTGTGGTTTATAGTGGAACACCGTGGTTCTTTGCTCATAGGAGGAGGCACAGCTACTGGAAAAACGACCATGCTAAATGCTCTTTCTCTTTTCATTCCTCCAAGCGCAAAGATAGTTACCATAGAGGATACAGCAGAGTTAAGACTACCGCATTTACACTGGGTTCCACATGTTGCGAGAAAAGCTATTTCTGATTTTGGTGGAAAAAAATTCGGAGAAGTAGACATGTACGATTTACTTGTTGAATCGTTAAGACAGAGACCTGATTATATCATCGTAGGAGAAGTAAGAGGTAGAGAGGCGTATGTGCTTTTCCAGCAGATGGCAACGGGACATGCTGGTCTGGCTACAATTCATGCGGATACAATGGAAAAGCTTGTTGATAGGCTTACAACACCACCAATATCTTTACCTGGAAGCCTTCTAGAAGTTCTGGATGCTGTAATTTTTATTTCAAGAATAAAACGTGGCAGAAGCTATGTGAGAAGGGTAACAGGAATACACGAAATCGTTGGTTACGACAAGAAAACGGAAGCACCAGTAATAAATACGATTTTTGAATGGGATGCAATGAATGATATATTTATTACGATAAGCAAAAGCACCACGCTTGAAAAGTTTTCCAAAGAACTCGGGATTCCAGAAGAAGAAATAAAGAAAAACATTGCACAAAAAGTTAGAATTTTAGAGTGGCTTTATGAAAATTCAATAGACGATTACAAAAGATTTTCATATTTTATGAATCTTTATTATACAAACAGAAGTATGCTTCTGCGGATAATGGGGGAGCTATAATGAATTTGTGGGAAAAAGCAAAACTATGGGCGTTTAAATTTTTTGGGAACTCTCTTGATCCTGTTGTAGATTATTTTGAAAGCATAAAACCTGATCTCGAAAAATCTGGTCTCGGTCTTTCATTAAGAGAATATGTTTACATAATGATTTTTTCCATATTCGTTGTTTTTATAATAGAATTTCCCGCTTTAACATTTATTTTTGCTGTCTTTCTTTCTTCGGGATTTGCCTTTTTTCTCTCTCTTACAATAACTATCTTACTTCTACTTGGTCTATTTTTCTTTTTCTATACATATCCTGCCTTTCTCACTGGAAGAAGAGCCAAGGAAATAGAAGCTTCATTACCCTTTATTTCTATTTATCTTTCGTCTCTTACTGCAAGTGGTGTTCCGCCTGTGGCTATGTTCAAACTTCTCGCAAATTTTAAAGAATATAAAGAGATTGCAAAGGAGGCAGCAAAGATACATCGGGATGTGGAATATTTCGGTATGAATCTTGAACAGGCAATAAGAAAAGCTGCTATGCGCACACCATCAAAAGAATTTAAAGAAATGCTTCTCGGTTTACTTACAGTACTTTCTTCTGGTACAGATTTGTCAAAATTTTTCATGGAAAAAGCAAAAGCTTTTATGAGTGAATATAGAAGAAGGCTTGAAAATTATTCAAAAATCCTTGCAATCTTTACAGAAATGTATTTAACAATGATTACT
>JALSPV010000008.1 GCA_026985775.1 Candidatus Aenigmatarchaeota archaeon | reverse complement strand
AAAAACTTTATATATTATTACTGAAAAGTAATAATATATGGCATTTAATAGTATAATTGAAGAAATCAATGAAGAAAGAATAAAAAAAGACGGGGTTTATGTAACGCCTATAAAAGAAGTGGGAAAAGAATATATAAGACAAATGCTTTATTACTCTGAATATACTCATCCAAAGAGAGGAGAAGTTGTAGAAAAAACCATTGAATCGATAGAAAGAAATTATGGATTAAAAGTAAGATGTGGTGTAGAAATAGAAAAAATGTTAGATGTTTTAAGAATTCTCGGTGGTAGCACTGAAAGATATCCTACCGGCTGGGAGGATGTTATAGAAAGATATAGTGATGATGAAGAATGTCTAGCACTCGGAAAAATTATAGTTTACTTGGAAAGAAAAATTAAACCCAAAGATGATGTTTATAAAGATATCATTATAGCATAGGCATCAAAAACTTCTTAAAATTTCCGTAAAGGCTTCTTAGCAATGAGAAAAAAAGTAGAGAAATTCCTGAAAAGACTTCAAACGCTTGTACAAATAGAAATGAAAGAAGAGATAAAGGAGAATTGGTTAGAGATAAAAAGGTTGAGTGGTGCTCAGAGAGAAGCAAGAGGAAAAGCAGTTGTGGGTTTAAAGGGCAAAGTTATAGGAGAGGAGTTCGGATATAAGATAGTCAAACTTGGAAGAGCTAAAGAAATAGTTACGAACATTTCTTCTGGTGATCTTGTTCTTTTGAGCAGAGGTAACCCGCTAAAAGAGAATGTTAAGGCATACGTGCTTGAGAAAGGGAAAAACTTCATTGTTGTTGCTTTGGAAGATGTCAGAGATTGGTTTACTTCAAGAAATGTAAGAGTAGACTTCTTTGCCAATGAAACTACCTTCAAAAGAATGTTAGCTGTGTTGCAAGAGCCAAGTAAAATGTGTATTAAGGCAATTGAATACGCGCTTGGATTGAAAAAACCAGTAGAGCCAAGTAAAAAAGATGTTAAGTTTTTCAATACCTCTCTAAATCCTTCGCAAAAGAAAGCAGTGAAACTTGCGCTTGGTGCAAACGAATTTTTCCTTATTCACGGTCCATTTGGCACAGGTAAAACAACAACACTTGCTGAAATAGTAATGCAGGAAGTTAAGCACGGTAACCGCGTACTTGTAGCAGCAGAAACAAATGTGGCTGTCGATAATCTTGCAGAAAGGCTTAATGGAAAGGTAAACGCTGTAAGAATAGGTCATTTTTCTCGCGTTTTACCCGCACTTAGAGCAATGACTCTTTTCGCAAAAATGGAAGAGCACGAAGACTTTGAGAAAGTATCATCTCTTCGAAAAAGAATAGAGGAATTAAAAATACTGAGAGAAGAATTTTTAAAACCCACACCGCAATTAAGGCGCGGATTGAGTGATGATGAAATACTTTTACTTGCAAAAAAAGGGGAAGCAAAAAGAGGTCTGAAAATAGAGCAAATAAAGTCCATGGCAGAATGGATAAAGCTTTCCGGAAAACTATCTGAAAACCTAAAAAAGCTTAGAAAGCTCGAAGAAAAAATAGCAGAAGAAATAGTTTCAAACTGTGAAGTTGTGCTTGCAACAAATTCTTCGTGTGCGCTCGAATTTGTTCCAAATGATTTTGATGTTGCTGTAATAGATGAAGCATCTCAGTCTATGATTCCCTGTGCACTAATACCGATTTCTAAAGCTGAGAAATTCGTTTTAGCGGGTGATCATAAACAGCTTCCACCAACAGTAAAAAGTAAGCATGCGAAAGAGCTTGAGAAAAGTCTATTCGAGATGCTTATACTTTCGTGTCCTCAGTGTTCTACTATGCTAACAGTTCAGTACAGAATGAACTCTTTGCTAATGGAGTTTCCAAGTAGAATATTTTACAGCTCAAAGCTTAGTGCAGCAGAGAACGTAAAAAACATAACACTTCAAGACATTTTAAATGGTGAGTATGCATCTTCGAGGCAAATGCTTAATGGCTTTTCTTATTTCCTTCTCTTTTTCAAGCCGCTTGTTTTCATAGACACGCATACATGCGAAAGTAATGAAGAGATGAGAAAGATTTCTTCAACATCTCGTGAAAATCCTTTGGAAGCAGAGATAGTAAGGCTCTGTACAATTACTTTAATACAGAATGGCGTAAAAGAGGAGAACATCGGAATAATAACACCGTACGAAGATCAGGTTGAAAGATTGAGAAACCTTCTAAAAAATTTTGAGGGTGTGGAAATCTCGACGGTTGATGCATTCCAAGGAAGAGAAAAAGAAGTGATAATGATTTCTCTTGTTAGAAGCAACCGTGAATCCAAAATAGGTTTTCTCAAAGATGTTCGCAGACTTAATGTTGCGCTAACACGTGCAAAAAGAAAGTTGATAGTAATAGGTAACAGTAAAACCGTCTGTGTGCACAAAGTGTACAAAAAACTTGTTGAGTTTGCAAAGAAAAAAGGAAGCTATTTACCTTTCAAGAAATTTTCTAATGAGCTGAGAGATTTTTCCTTTAACAGGTTCTCCGTGTCCGGGGAGTAAAAGTTCTATAGAAAGAGAAGAAAGTGTTTTGAGAGAGTTGAAGAGATCTTTTTCGCTTCCTCCTGGTAAATCTGTTCTCCCTATACAAAACCCAAAAAATGTATTTCCTGAAATCAGCACCCCTTTCTTTTCGTCATAAAGGCATATACTTCCGGGGGTGTGGCCAGGTGTATGAAGAACTTTAAAAGTATAGTTTTTTGTTGTTAATTCTTCTCCTTTTCCAAGCACACGTGATATGATTGGCATCTCAAAACTTTCTCCAAAAAGCTTGTGCATACTCCACTCGGGGTGCGAGCAAAGAATTTCAAAGTCATTTTTGTGGATTAAAATTTTACAAGCAAAAAGCTTATGGAAAATATTTTTGCTCCTCCGATATGATCCCAGTGCATATGCGTTAGCACAATATTTTCTGGGGAGAAAGAAAGCTTTTTCAAAGTCTCTACAACCAATTTTCCAAACATCTTTGTTCCCGCGTCTATAACAAGCTTTTCGTCGATGATGTAAATATTAGATGAAAATACGCTTTGTGGAATGATACTTAAAATACCCTTTGAAATCTTTTGTGTGCTGTATTCCATCAAATTTAAATAGGTATACAAGCTTTAAAAATGCAGGTGAAAGCACATGTGCAAGGGACTCATAGGAAAAATAATTATAGGTATTCTGCTAATAATAGCAGGGCTATACGCGATAATACCCCACTGGCTCGTTCCAGTAACAGTTGCAGGGATTAAGACAGGATTCGCATGGGAAGCATTCAAGACAGTGCTCTTAGGAGCAATACCACCCATGATAATAATCATAGGAATACTCATCGTGTGGATAGAAATTGAGGAACTCAAGATTGAAAAAATGGAAGAAGAAATTGAGCACGAACTAAAAGAAGATGAAGAAAAAGAAGAGCGAAAAGAAAGAAGAATCAGGAAGAAAAGTAAAAGATAATTAGTTCTTTTCAAACATATTTTTATTTCTTTTTTCCAATTTATTTTTTATGTTTAGCGTTTTCAAGAAAAAACTCAAAGAGGCAATTTCCAAGCTTTCAAAAAAAGTTGAAGAAAAAGAAATAATCGAAGAACCAAAACCCGCTAAACGTAAAGAGGCTAAAAAAGCAGAAAAAAAGGATAAGAAAGAAAAAAGAGAAAAACCGAAAATAATACGGAGAATTTCGAGAGAAAGAGAGATTAAAGAGGAAGATATAAAGGACGTGTTGTGGGATATTCAGTTGATGCTTCTTGAGAGCGATGTAGCCTTAGAAGCGGCTGAAAAAATATGCGAGGATGTTAAGAGTTCTCTTATTGGAAAAAAAGTTAAAAGAGATGAGATAGAAAAGCTTGTGAAAAAAGCTTTCGAAGAGGCTATAGAAAAAATACTTTCTGTCCCGAAGATAGACATAGAGAAAGAAATTAAAAAGAAAAAACCATTCGTAATAGTTTTTCTCGGATTTAACGGTGCAGGAAAAACAACAACCATAGCAAAGATCGGGTATTTGTTAAAGGAAAGGGGCTATAAGGTTGTTTTCGCAGCTGGTGATACTTTCAGGGCTGCTTCCATTGAGCAGCTTGAAGAACACGGGAAAAAACTTGGAATAAATGTAATAAAACACCATTACGGTGCTGATCCCGCAGCAGTTATATTTGATGCAATAAAACATGCAGAAGCGCGCGGAATAGATGTTGTTCTTGCAGACACTGCAGGAAGAACGCATACGAATCAAAGCCTTGTAGAGGAGCTAAGAAAAATATGTAGAGTAAATAAGCCTGATTTAAAGGTTCTCGTTTTAGACGCTCTTACTGGCAATGACATTGTTGAACAAGTGAAGATGTTCAACGAGGCAGTTGGTGTAGATGCATACGTTTTCACAAAAGTGGATGTTTACGAAAAAGGAGGTTCGATAATTTCAGCACTTTACAAACTTCCAAGACCAGTGCTTTTCCTTGGGAAAGGACAGGAATATGGTGATTTGGAAAAATTCGATCCTAAGAAGATAATAAAGATTCTTTTTTCTTAAGCACTTGAATGATTATTTGAACACGAAAATTAACTTAATCAGAAGTCTTTTCGGTAAGAAGCTTAACAATAGTTTCACCAAACTGTTCCGCTGCTTCCGGCCCATTTGCTGTTACTATATTTCCATCAACTTCTACAGCATTGCCCGTATACTTTGCACCGTATTTTTTCAGTGTCTCTGCTTCACTTGGCCAAACAGTTGCACGCTTACCCTTAAGCAACCCGGCCTTAGCAAGCGTAACAGGGGAAATACATATGGCAGCTACTATTTTTCCTTCTTCATAGGCGGTTCTCAAAAACTCATGGATTTTTTCATCCTCAAAGAAAACCTGTGCGCCTATACCACCAACAAGGACAATAGCATCATATTCGTTAGGAGAAAGTTCATAAACGATTTTGTTGACCTTCACCTCTGTTCCGAGCATACCAACGGCCTTACCCATTCTTGTAGAAGCCGTATCCACTTCAAAGCCGTTTGCCTCGAAAATTTTCTTTGGTTTGAGGTATTCTTCATCTCTGAAATTTTCGGGTGCTATTATCATAAGTATTTTCCCTTTTTCCATGTGTGGCTCACCTCGTTCTATTTTTTCTCTTGTAGTAGCTGTTTTTAAAGGTTTTCCTTGTGGGTGAAAAAAGCCAAAGAAATAAACCAACCCCAGAGCTATTGTAAGAAATATAAAAATTGTTAGGAAAGGCGCTTTAAAATTTTTCGACAAATTTTTCATAAATTTATCTTTTGAATTATTGAAATATAAAAATATAAAATACAATGGCTAAAGCCACATAATCTTTTAAATAGTAAAAGAATTAAAGAATGTGAAAACATAAAAAACTACTTTCAATCCCACTATGGTCTGATTCTAACTCAGGTTTTTTGTGGTGGGATGATACACACAATCAGTATGTTCTTTCAATCCCACTATGGTCTGATTCTAACTAGCTTGTATAACAATGGAAATACTAGTGCTAATGCATCTTTCAATCCCACTATGGTCTGATTCTAACCCAGTTGAAATGTGGATTTTCGCGCCGC
>JALSPV010000007.1 GCA_026985775.1 Candidatus Aenigmatarchaeota archaeon | reverse complement strand
CTATTAGCTCATTGAAGTCTATCATAATATTTTATGATAAAACCAAGCAGATTTAAAACATTTCGCAAAATTTTAATAAAAATAACCTAAAACAATTTCGTGTGCCCCCGTAGCTCAGCTTGGATAGAGCACCTGCCTCCTAAGCAGGGGGTCGCGGGTTCAAATCCCGCCGGGGGCACCATTTGCAATTCACAAAAAACAAAATAGGTTTATAATTTTTTAATTTATTAATTCTTAAGTGATCAATATTTCTTCAAGGAGTTTTTTCAGTTTTGTTGCTACAGAATCGTCGAGTATACTATTATCGATGGTGGTTATAAATTTTTCTTTCTCTTTATAATTTCTTAACTGGAGAAAAAGTATAATTGATTTTCGAAGGCACTCTAAAATATTTTCTAGCAGCGAACTTAATTTTTCTTCTTTTTCTGAAATTAGACAGGAGCCATGAACAAAAGAGCTTCTAATTTCATATCCTTTCTTGATGAGGGTGTAGAGTTTAATTGGTTGCTCACCTAAAAATCCAATAGTTTTTGCTACTCGCTGAGCCAATCTATGAGAAAGCTCGCCTCTTTCATCAGCTTTTAAGTAAAGAGCCTCTAATCCCATTATTCCGTAGGCAATTTTATTTTCTATATTCTCCGATTTTAAGAGTGCATCTTGATATCTTAAAATTGCTATGCTGCACGGGTCTGAAAATAACAATTTCCCATTTTCATCTAAGGGTAAAAGAGATGAGATTTTGTTTACAAATTTTGAAAGATGAACCTCTTCAGATCGCTCTATAGTATACGTGTAGTTAAGGTGTGCATTAAAGTGTGTTTTGTATATGTGTGTTGGTAGTAGTATTGACTTTGGTTGCCATATGGTTTCAAGAACAAAAAGCGAACAGATTTTGTAAAGTCGAAGTGCTATCACTAATTTTTCCAGCTCAATGGAGAGCAGCGCTTTTTTCTTAGTACGGAGATTAATTTCTAAGATTGCAGAAGGAAAAACAGTTAGTTTGTTAAATATTGGTACATCTAAAGGCGTTTCTTCTTCAAAATCCGAGGGAGTAGGTTTTCTTAGCAAAGCATTTTTGGAGATTTTAATTTTCTCTGCTTCTAATCCAATTCCTTTTATGAATGCTTTAACTTTCCACTCCCTTGTTCCGTCTTCCAAATCATTCAGAAAAGTGAATATTACTTCAATAACTTTGTTTGGGTTATTATTAAGGAAGCACTTCATGCATTCGTGAACAAATTTAGAAAGATAAACATCTGCCTGTTGCTCAGAGATTGAATATTCTTCGCTTATTTTTTGTATGTTTTTTTCATATAAAGAAGAGCTTCGAATTTTGTTGATAACATCTGACAAATATCTCCAGTCCCATTCTTCTCTTATTATGGGAAAGAACAATTCTACGCAGCGAACGATTCTGCCGTTTTTATACTCCAACTCTTTTATATGTCGCTTTATGTGAATTTTTTTTGTTTTTCTAAGTGTATTGTTTGCTTTTAAGGATGCAAGCAATCTTCCGACTTCTTTCGCCAGACTTTGAAGATATTCTACAATACTCATAAAATCTATTTTTATTTTATATTTTTTATATTAAGTATTAAAACGATTCTTAGTGTAATATCAAAAAATTTAAATATTTAAACATGTAAATATATTTTATGCGTTACAAAGAGCTTGCTAAAATATTCAAAGTACTTGGCGACGAAACGCGATTAAAAATACTCGATCTTTTATTTGAAGGAGAGAAATGCGTCTGTGAAATAGTTGAAAGAACCGAGAAATCTCAACCAACTATTTCTATTCATCTTGCTAAGCTAGAGGAAGCTGGGATAGTGTGTTCACGAAAAGAGGGAAAGAAGGTTTTTTACAGATTGGTGGAACCTAGAGTAAAACGTGTTTTAGAAATTCTTACAAATAGGTGAGATGAATGATCAATGCACTTTACATTATTGTTTTGCTCTTAACAGGAATTGGTGTCGGGCTTGTATCTGGCATGCTTGGTGTCGGTGGATGTTTCATAATGATACCGGTTCAGTACTGGCTTTTAACAACAATGGGAATAAATCCTAGTATTGCCATAAGAGTTGCTTTTGGAACTAATTTATTAGTCGTTTTTCCCACCGCTTTGAGTAGTTCTCTCAGACATCATAAAAAAGAAGTTGTATTATGGAGACAAGCATTACTTCTCGGTTTAACAAGTATGGTATTTACATTTCTTGGAGCATATGTTGCAAGTATTCTAAATGCCAATATTCTCAAAACCATTTTCGCAATAACAATTCTTTTGAGTGCGCTAAGAATGGCGACCTCACATCCTATAAGGGTAAAAGGAGAGGTTCATGCAAATCCGATAACCTATATCTTTTTAGGTATTGTTTTCGGATTTGTTACGGGGCTGATAGGGATTGGTGGCGGGGTCTTAATGGTTCCTTTAATGGTAATATTTTTGAACTATCACATGCATGAAGCGGTTGGAACATCAACAGCGGTTATGATATTCACAAGTCTGGGAGGGGCAATGGCTTACATACTTTATGGACTTAATGCTACAGGTTTACCTCCCTATTCTATAGGTTATGTTAATTTACTTCAATGGGCTTTGTTAGCTGGTACAAGCATTCCAACGGCACAGATAGGAGCGCACATAGCTCATAAGGTTCATCCGAAATGGTTAAAATGGTTGTTTATTATTGTTATGATCTACATGGCCTTGAAAATGCTTGGAGTAGTTTAAAGAGAGAATTTTTTATTTTTCAAAAATTAATTTATCTCTATGGTTTTTGTGTTGAAAAGAGATGGTAGGAAAGAACCATTCAGCAAGAAAAAAATAATAAGAACGTGTATGCGTGCGGGTGCGAGCAGGAAAATAGCTGAAGAAATAGCAGAAGAAATCGAGAAAAAAATTTATGACGGAATAAAAACTACTGAGATACTGAAAATGGTTTTAAAGCTTTTGAAAGAGAGAATAGCGGAAAAACATGCTATCTATGATTTGAAAATGTCTTTGTTCAGGCTCGGACCGGCTGGCTACGAATTTGAGAAATTCGTTGCTAGACTTTTAGAAGAATATGGATACAGAACAAAAACAAATGTTATTCTTCGCGGTTTTTGTGTTTCTCATGAAATAGATGTAATAGCAGAAAAAAATGGAGAAATTTTCATGATAGAATGTAAATTTCACAATATTCCCGGGAGCTATACAGGGATAAAGGAAACTCTTTATACTTATGCTCGGTTTCTCGATTTGAAAGATGGTTTTAGAGCAGGTATGCACAATTTTAACTTTTCAAAAGCATGGATATTCACAAACACGAGATTTTCTCAAGATTCAAAGAAATTCGCACGATGCAGAGGAATGAAGCTAACGGGTTGGAGGTATGCAGGGAATGAAAGCATTGAAAAAATGCTCGAAAGGAAAAACTTATATCCAATAACAATTTTAAAAACTCTACAAAAGAACGAGGAACAAAAGCTAATATCTTTTGGGATAGCATTTTGCAAGGATATTTTGAAAAAATTCGATCTTGTGAAAAAAATTTTATCTGAAAGCAGAGCTGAGAAAATAAGAAAAGAAGCATGTGAAATAATAGGTGCAAGTGTATGAGAGAAGGGAAACAAAAGCTTTTGCTTGCCTTTTTTGCTGTTTTCATACTCGGAGCAAGCTCTTTAACGTATATTCTTTTACCGTCTCAAAAAAGTAATTATCCTGTTTTTATGACCTATCAGCCTGAGAAAAAAGTTCTAGAGAGATTTTTGAGGGAAGACGACGTTTTGCTAACTTATGTTTGGAGCTATGATTGTGAGAAATGTATAGAGTACGAGCAGAATTTAAGCGAGCTTGCAGACAAATTCAAAGGAAGGCTTCGCGTAATTTCGCTAAATACAGAGCAATATCCAAATCTGCCAATTCTTGATATTCCTTACATTTACATTATTGGTCAGAAGGGGAAAAAAGTGTTTAAAGATAAGCTGATTGGACTAAATGAACTTGAAAAAGAAATATGCAATTTATATTCGCATCCACCTGAAATATGCTCAGCTTTCCTTAACACAACTTCTTAACTTTTTTACTTCTTGGGTGAGTTTTTCAACTCTTTTCACAACTTCTTCCTGTGAGCAAGAAAGTAAATTTGCGATTTCCTTAATTACTTTCAGTTTTTCCCTAATTCTCTCAGCTTCTCTTTCAACCATTTTTCAACACCTTCTGCATTTTCAACAAAACCTTGTGCAATTTTTTTGCTTCCTCCTCCCTTTCCACCAAACTTTTTGATGAGCTCACTTAAAAGTTTCCTAGCATTTATTCCTGTGTTTTCTCCACATGCTACAAATATCTGGTTCTTTTTCCCTATTAACACGACTACCGTGCTAGAATCTGAAATTCTTCTCGAAATCTCTCTAAGTGTATTCATCTCCGCATCTATGCGTGAAATAACTGCAATGAAATTAGCAATTTTTTCGCGTTCTAACGTGTGTTCAACACTTTTTACAAGGTTCTTTTTTCTTTCCTTCAGCTTTTTCTCAAGTATTTCCTTTTCTTCAATAAGCTCTTTAACTTTTTGAACTAATTTATCTTCGCTTGATTTAAGAATTTCACAAAGTCTGTTTATTTTACTTTCAATACTTTTCTCAAGCTCTTTGAGCGCATCTCCTGCAACTATTTCCAATCTTACAACGGCATCTTGGATTTTCGTTGTATTAAGAATTACTATTCCTCCAACTTCAGCGGTATTGTTCACATGCAAACCTCCGCAGGCTTCTATGTCAAAACCATCTATTTTAACAATTCTTATTTCTCTTCCTGGTACTGCACCGCCTTGATATATTCTGAATCCATATTTCTTCTCTGCCTCAGTTCTGGGGAGAACAAATTTCTCTACAGTAATAGCTTTTGCTATTATTTCATTGCATATTTTTTCTATTTTTTCCAGCTCTTCTTCGCTTATACTTTTGTAGTGTGTTATATCCAAACGAGCTTTTTTGTCATCTTTGTAAGAACCAGCCTGCCATACATGCGAACCAAGAACATTTCTACATGCACCATTAAGTATGTGTACAGCAGTATGGTGGACCATTATCTTTTTTCTCCTCTCCTTATCAACAACGCACTTAACAACATCACCCTCTTTAAAGGTAACGCAATCAACTTTGTGCAAAATAACATTTCCAATCGATTCCACATCAACAACATTTGAGTTTGCGATTTTTCCTAAGTCTGGTTCTTGTCCACCTCCGCGGGGATAAAAAGCTGTTTTATCGAGCACAACCCAGTTCTCTGGGAGTATTTTCAAAACTTTTGCATCAAATTCAAAAAGCTCTGGGTTTTCGTAATATAATCTTTGTGTTTGAGCATAGCCTTCCACGCTCGGTAGCGACCTTTCTTTTTTCCTTTCTTCTTTTCCGTGTCTTGCGGTTACAAGAGCGTAGAAGTTGGGGGGTATCTTAACTCCAAATCTTTCCTTAAGCATTTCTGGATGTATTCCGTGAGAATCGTAAAGCTCTATCATCTTTTCTACTGTAAGCTCTTCTTTTCTGAGCTTAGAGATTATTTGCATCGCTCGTTTTCTCGTTTCGGAGAACTTCTTTTTTTCATGGTCTATTATT
>JALSPV010000006.1 GCA_026985775.1 Candidatus Aenigmatarchaeota archaeon | reverse complement strand
AGTTGTACAGCCAAGTGCTATGCGTGAAGTGCTGGTAGAAGTTCCTAAGGTAAGATGGGAAGATGTGGGTAATCTTGAAGAAGTCAAAGAAGCTTTGAAAGAAGCAGTAGAGTGGCCAATGAAGTATCGCGAGAGCTTTGAAAGAATGGGTATAAAACCACCAAAAGGAATACTGCTTTACGGACCACCTGGATGTGGTAAAACGCACGTAGTAAAAGCTCTTGCAAATGAGAGCGGAGTTAACTTCATCTCAATAAAGGCGGGTGAAATACTCAGCAAGTGGTTTGGAGAAAGCGAACAGAGAATAAGAGAAATCTTCCGAAAGGCAAGACAAGTAGCACCATGTATAATTTTCTTTGACGAAATTGATGCAATTGCACCTAGGCGCGGACTCTACGGAGATAGTGCAGCTACAGAGCGTATAGTATCACAGCTATTAACAGAAATGTCCGGTTTAGAGGAACTTAAAGATGTTGTTGTCATTGCTGCCACAAACAGACCAGATATCCTTGATCCAGCTTTGCTAAGACCAGGTAGATTTGATAAGCTTATCTATGTTCCAGCGCCTGATGAAAAAGGAAGATATAAAATATTGAAAGTACATACCAAATATATTCCTCTTAGTAACGATGTTGACCTGAAAGAAATAGCAAAGAGGACAGAAGGATATACTGGCGCTGATCTTGAAGCCTTGTGCAGAGAAGCAGCATTGTTTGCTTTGAGAGAAAACATTCATGCGAAAGAAGTAAAGATGAAGCACTTTGAGCAAGCAATGGAGAAAATAAAGCCTTCCCTTACAAAAGAAATGATAGAATATTACAAAAGAATTCAGGAAGGTATAAAGAAAGAAAATTTTAATAGAGCTTCATCAGAAAAATATATAAGATAAAAACAGAGAATCTCAAACTCTAGAGATGGCAAGCTCTATATCCACTTTTTTTACCGTTTTCCTCCCTGCATGCCTTGCAAGCATTACTGATTCCTTTGCCACCTCTGTTCCAATCTCGATTAAATATTCAGCCAAAGCTACTGCAGCCTCCTCGGAAACCCTCTCTGCTCCAACCTTTTTGATAAGCTCTATAATGGATGCAGGAGGAATAAGCATTTTCTTTCTTGGCACTTCACCACCTCTTTTAACGTTTTGTTGTATATAAACAGCAAAATTTAAATAACTTTCTTTTCCTTCTTTTTGAAAAAATAAAATGTTTAACGTCATCTTTTTAAAAATGATTTAAATATTTCCCAAAAACAAGGATTTTTTCATGATAAACCTTGAGATTTTCGGATTAATATACTTTGAGAAACCCGTTCTTACACACTTTTCTGTGAATTTACTCTTATGTGCTCTCAAATGTCCTGGCAAAGAAGAAAAAGCTGAAGAACAGTTTACTTTACTCTCGTAGCATCTACAGTCGTATTCACGCTTTTAATTCCTTTTCCCTTTTCATGTCTTTTGAATAGAAGCTTCCATAAGAGCGATTTTGTTCGTTGAAGAGTGGAAAAATAAGGTTTTACGAAAACCTTTACTTTACCCTTTCTTATAGCTTCGAAAATTTCCTCTTCTTTGTTTTCGCAAAAGAGAACGTTTTTTACTCTTTCCAGTTCATTAAGCATATGAGCATCACTACCCGCTATACAAGGCTTTTTTAGTTTTTTTGCAAGACTTTTTGCAAGTAAGTTAAAAAACATAAAAGAACGCGCGTTGGTACATTCAACAGCATCTACGTGCTTCATAGCGTAATGCACAAACCCCTTTCTACATGCACTATTCTTGCGGAAAAAATCTAATGGATGCGGAAGTATACAAAGATAATTTTCCTCTTTGCAGAATTCTACAATTTCTTCAAAATTTCCTTGTAACGTTTTTTCGCACCCCAGAATTATTAGCTCGCCCTTTTCGGTCTTTACTTCTTGTCCTGCTATTACTGTGATTTTTTGGAGAATTCTTTTCGGCAGATGTTTCTTTGCAAAAACAGCTCCTTTGGGAGAGTCGTGATCAACAAGGGCGATTGCATTATACCCATGGTTTGCAAGCAACGAAACACAAACTCTTGGAGATAAATGAGAGTCTCCTGAAAAAAGCGTGTGAACATGAAAATCCGCTATGGTTATGCTCATAAACAATTAAAGTTTTAATTAAGCACTTAATACTTTATGGTTCTTCAGCATTACTGTGTTGTTGGAATAGACCTTGCAGGGAAACCAGAAAATCCAACAGGAATATGTATGCTTACAGAAAGCGGTGCAAAAACAAGAGTGGTTTTTAAAGATGAGGAAATACTGGCGATTATTAAAAGAGTCAACCCAAAAGTTGTTGCAATAGATGCACCTCTATGGCTTCCGCCAGATAATGTTCCGTGGAGAATTTGCGAAATCTTGCTAATGCAGCGCGGATTTAGGCCGTTATCCCTTGTTCTGCCTTCCATGCGCATTCTTGCTTTACGTGCGAGAGGACTTGCAAAGAGAATTAAAGAACAGTGTAATGCAGAGATCATAGAAGTTTTTGCAAATGCCACCGAAAAAATTCTTGGGTTAAAGAAGGAAAGAGGTAGAAGTAAAGACGAATACGACGCCTTATTATGTGCACTCACAGCAAAGTATTATCTCGAAGGAAAATACGAAGATTTGGGTGGAATAATAGTTCCAAAGTTATAATTATGCCTTACCGAGTATTTCTTTCAGTTCTTCTATAAAACTCTCTCCAAGAAGAAGTTTTTCCAAGCTTGCGCCTGCTGCAACTTTGTGACCACCTCCGTTAAAGTGCATTGCTATTCTTTGAACATCAAAGCCAGTATGTGTTCGCAGCTCCATTTTCGTTGAAAGCAAGTTTCCATTAGCTCTGTGGAAGAGTACGGCTATAACATCAAAAGGCGCTTCCGCATGTCTCAGCAAAGCATTGCTAATAGCGTATACAGGCAAAAAGCGTGGTGTCTCGTAAACCGCTATTTTTAAATCCGCGAGAGTATAAACCTTTACTTTTTCGAGCGCCTCGCTTTCGACCTGTGAAACAAAAGCTTGGTATTTTTCTCTCATTTCTTTGAAACTTTCCTGTTCCTGTAAGCCCTCTAAACCCTTTTCCGCTATAATTTTTGCACTCTCCCCCAGCATGGCTTGTAGTTTTTTACCGTCTCTTCCAAAAAGCCATTTTATTGCGCCTATTGTATTTCTCAGCAAAGCTGCATCTTCACTCTGAACAGAGTTTGTATCGACTTCATCAACCGCTTTTAAAAGTCTTTCTTCTTCTATGCCAAAATACTCGGCCACAATTCTTGCTGCAGAAGGAGAACTTTTAACAATTATTTCAACATTTTCAAAGCTTTCTTCTGGTTCCCAATTGTGGTGGTCTATCCAAACAACCTTATCCCATGCAGATGCTATGCGAAGCGTTTTCTTGTTTCCAGAAAGATCGAAAATGTAAAGCTCATCAAGCTTTCTTTTTATCATATTTCTACAAAGCGTATCCTTAAGTGCAGCAGGAGAAGTAAATACTAAAGGTATGTCTGTCGATTTAGAGTGCTTCATGAATAGGGCCGCGCAGCATACACCATCTGCATCTCCATGCGTTATTGCGAGCATGAAAATAATTGAATAGTGAAATTTATTAAATCCTTCTTCTCAATCAAAATAATGCAAATAATCAAAAAAACAATAGACCTTTCGACAAAACCAGGAGAATTTTATGTTATTACGGATAAAGTGAGAGATGTTGTGAAAGAAACTGGTGTTACAGAAGGAATATGCATGCTTTTTATACCAAGCACAACATCTTTTATACTCCTTCAGGAAAACTGCGAGCTTTTGAAAAAGGATTTTAAAAAGCTTTTCTCTGAACTAGCCCCACCTAACAGAATTTATATACACCCAGATAATGCTCATTCGCATTTACTTGCAGGAATATTCGGTAGCGAAAAGCTTATACCAATAGAAGACGGTGAGCTTGCACTTGGAACATGGCAGGATATAATATTTTATGAAGCCGATGTAAAACCAAGGAAAAGAGAAATAAGGGTGTTTATCTTCCCGTTTAATGAGGAAATTCAAGAAATCGAAAGCATGGAAGTATAGTTTCCATTTAAAGTTTTCTAAGATGGAAATTGATTAGAAACGTTTTAAAACACCCGCTAATTTTTACGATAGTATGCGAGTAAGTGCACTTAAGTTTCATTTGCTTTCTTTCTAAATCGTCTTTATACATTTTTTCTTCTTCGAAGTTTTCACTAAACGAGAGGAGAGTTGTTAAGATATTTCATTTAAACTTCAAGGAAATATCTTGCTACGAAATTATTCAAAGAAAGAGTACTATCTATCAAAGTGTTCTCAGCGGATAGCACATCATCACTAGCTCTTCAGTTATGGAGGGAAGTGTTATCGTTGCAGAAATCGTCGATTTCCGATTTCCCATATCCTGTGGGAGCCTCGATAATAAACATGTTTTTGTCGTTCCAGTGCTTCGCAATCTTCCCTAATGTAAACCCAATGAAAAATCTTGGAGTTCCGATGTCCCAAGCTTCTGAAAACTTTTGTAAGTATTTTCTAAATGTCATTCAAGAATACCATACTGACTCAAAATAAAATACTCAGTTCTATTTTGCTCCCCGGTATTGCACATACTATCGCTTCACTGATTTTTTGCCCCGCTCCTTTTTCAGACCACTCCAAACCTACGAGTGGCTCTATCTCCCCCAATTTAAGTTTATTATTTGACAATTTTATGTGAAATATTGCAACATTCAAATTTTTAATAATTGGATATTCATTGCTGAGGTCGAAATCAAACTTTCCGAAAATTTTATCTTTGGCTTTTTGCATTGTTATTAACTTTAACTTACCCAGTCCATAATTTCTCTCTCCACCTCCATGAATTAAACTTAAAACGTTTCTCAACTCTACCCTTTTGTTATTATTCACTCTCTTTATTATTACATTCTCCTCTTTGCACTTCTCGATTTCTACTTTCTTATTTTTTGCTTTTTCTTTTACAAACAAATAGCCAACCCAGTAGGTATCTACTGTTTTATCACCGATTTTGACCTTATTGTTTATAAACTCGAATTCGTGCAGAGTTCCTTCTTCGGCTGTCTTTGTACCGGAATCTAAAGCTGTTGAAACGAACGAACCTACGAAGCTTTGTTCAAATTCTTCTTTAGTTTTTTCGCCGAACTTTATTCCTTCCTGTGTATATTCTGGCAGAAAAACGAGATAGTTATCAGTCTCATACTTGCTCCAGTTTTCCGGATCTTCCACCTCATTTTTCCTTATAGCTGGGTAAAAGTAAGTCGTTCTGATGTTTTCTCTGACGAAATCTCCTATATCTCGATAATCTTCTACTTTTGGGTAATTAAATAAAACCCTCGTCAAATTCGCAGTTATAGCTCCCCACATTGCTCTACCTGTGATGTAATAGCGGGTTGTTTTCAAAATGTCAATCTGTTTGTATCCTATGTGCACTGGAGCTTCAGCTTTAAAGATTGTGAGATAGCAGTTCCAAGCCATTATTAATCACCTTTTTGCAGAGCTTTAGCTCTATATCTTGCATAGACAAGCATTCTTTCGAGTAGTTGTCTTGCGAGCAGGGTTTTTTCTATAGATGTTGATATTTTGTTCAGAGTAGCATCTCTAAGATTATTCTGCTCACTTGATATAACTCCTACATCTTTCAGTAGTTTCAAACTAGACAATTCTAATAGCTTATGTGCATC
>JALSPV010000005.1 GCA_026985775.1 Candidatus Aenigmatarchaeota archaeon | reverse complement strand
AAAATACGATTTGAAAAGACACATAATTAAATTCAAAGAAGTAGATGAAAAAAGATTGCAACAAATAGCAAACTATCCATGGTTCAGGAACAAAAAGGAGTGGCAGAGACAGTTCAAGCTTATGAAGCAAATGAAAGGAAAGGCAGAACTTGCAGCGCTTTCTTCAAAAGGAATAACTTTCATCTCTGATGTTTACTTACCTGAAAAAATAGAAAACAAAGAATGGTTGGACTGAATGATTTTCACAGTAGGTCATTCAACAAGAACGCTTGAAGAGCTTGTAAGGATTTTGAGCTTGCATAAAATAACAGCTGTTGTGGATGTTCGCCATTTTCCCGTTTCAAAAAAATTTCCGTGGTTTTCTCGTGAAAACTTGGAAAAGAAACTGGAAAAACACGGAATAAAGTACTTCTGGTTGGGAGAAGAGCTCGGTGGATATAGAAAAGAGGGCTACATAAATTACACCAAAACAGATAGCTACAAAAAAGGTATTGAAAAATTACTTGAAATTGCGAAAAAAGAAAGGGTTGCAGTTCTTTGTGCAGAACTTGTATGGTGGCGGTGTCATAGGAGGTTTATAGCAGATACTCTGCTTGAGCACGACGAAGAAGTGTTGCATATATGGGATGAAAAGCATGTGGAAAAACACGAGTACAAAAAATACATAGAACGAAGGGTATGGTGCGATAAAAAAGCACAAAAGCTTGCTAAAAAACTACACTCCTTTATTGGCGAGAAAAATGAAGGAGATAAAAAAAGAGGTTGTTAGAAAGCTTCTCCATTTTCTCGGAATTTGTTATATACCCGCATATGATATTCTCGGAAAGGAAATGCTTGCAATCGGCTTAGTGACATTGATAATTATTTTGGTGTTTTTTTGAAATACTCAGAATAAAGCACAGATTTCTTCCAGAAATCTTAATCAGAAAATATGAAAAGCGTGGAACAGGTGCACATATTTACATGTTTACAGGAATGCTTGTTATTACGCTTCTTTTTTCTAAACAAGCGTGTTTTGCAGGAGTAGCATGTGCAATAATAGGGGATGGTGTGGCTGGTATAATAAAGAAAACGCCTGCAAAGCGCTTTTCTTTTCTAGTAATGTTTTTAGCATCTTTCGCTACGTGTGTTATCCTCAACTTAAATACCTTGTGCTCTTTATTTGCATGCTTTTTTGCTACTCTCATAGAAGGCGTGCAAAAAGTTGGAAGGGCTTATTTAAATGATAACTTTTCTATCCCTGTATTTGCAGCTTTTGGTTTTACCTTATGCGGAAAAATTTTGAAATAGCTGTAAATGAAATATGTTTATGAAAAAATACCTTCCAAAGCTCGTGGCTCTTCGTCCAGATGCGATAAATATAGAGGATGAACACACACAAAAGACACTTAAAAGATATCTTTCCATTCTTGAAGGAAAGGAAAGAGCAAAATTCCTCCGTGTAAATCTGGAAAAGTTCGTGAAGAATCTTTTGAGATTATAGAAAGTGGTTGTAAGCTCTGTGAAAGAAGATGTGGCGTAAAAAGATTAAGTGGTGAAAAAGGATATTGCAAAGCACCCGCAGAGCTTTGTATATCTTCTGTTTTTCCTCATTACGGAGAAGAATACTTTTTCGTACCTATTTTAACGGCGTTTTTCATGGGCTGCACTTTTACATGTGTCTATTGTCAGAACTGGGAAATTTCTCAGTGGAAAGAAAAAGGGAGTATCTTTTCACCTGAAAAACTTGCTATTTTGATTAAAGGTTACGAGCATGAGTGCAGGAATTTAAATCTCGTTGGAGGAGAACCGACACCTTACTTACCTTGGATAGTAGAGACACTTTCTCATCTCGCTTTTCTTGATTTTTCTTTGCCAATAATCTGGAATTCGAATTTTTATATGACCAAAGAGAGTATGGAGGTTCTCGGGAAAATAGTGGATGTTTATCTTTCAGACTGGAAATATGGAAATGATAAATGTGCACTTTTGCTAAGTAATGCAAAAAACTATTTCCTCATAATGGAGCGTAACCACGAAATAGCATTTAAACATGGAGAAGTTGTTATAAGGCATCTCGTTCTTCCCGGACATGTTGAATGCTGCACAAAGCCTGTGCTTAAAAGAATAGCAGAACTTTTTGGAGATAAAGTAATAGTTAACATAATGCCTCAGTATAGGCCAGAGTGGAAGGCTGTACATATAAAAGGAGTTGATAGACTTCCTACAAAGAAAGAACTTGAAGAAGCATGGAGATACGCAGAAAAACTTGGACTTAATTGGATGAAATAGTTCTTTTGTAAGAATAGTTTTTTAAGTATCAAAACAAACTTTGAATTAATATGAACGAGGTTGTGATGATATACAAAATTTTCATCACATGCCTTGGCATAATAGGCTTTTACTATGCATTGAAGCTACTTTCCATTCGAAAAGAGCTTATAGTAAAGGCCGTTGCAAATCCAAATCCTTTTTGTAAAGATTTTTATCTCATATTTTTCGCAGGTTTAGTATGCTTTTTCCACGGTGTTTTGGGTGTTTTCGGTAAATCACAAGAAGAAATTTTGTATAGCACAACAGGAATAGCTTCTGCAATTCTTTATGTACTCGCTTCAATAAGAATTGCCAGGAGGTTTACGAAATGGTAAATGAAATTTTTGTGCTAACAAGGGTAGTGGTAGCTGTTCTTTCACTGCTCATATCCATGTTTACTCTTTTCCTTCTCGAGAATTTCAAGAAAAATCCACGTGCTTTTGCTTCTGAAATGTATCTTTCCGGGAAGAAATCCTTTGTGCTCTTTGCACTGGCTGGAGTGAGCTATTCAACAATTACTTTCATTGCTGTTTTGCTGAAAATAGATAACCTAAGGTACTTTGGAAGTCCTATTTTTTCAGCATTTATGCTACTCGGAATAATAAGGCTTTACAGACTCACAAAATTTTAGAGGGGTTTAAAATGGGTAGAGCAATATGGAAAGGTGCAATAGCTTTTGGCTTGGTGTATATCCCTGTGAAGCTCTATTCTCCGTACAAAGAAAGAGTTGTGAAGTTTCATTTACTATGTCCTGACTGTAAAAGCCAGATAGTTTACAAAAGGTGGTGTCCTAAGTGCAAAAAGGAAGTAGAATGGGAAAGAATTGTTAAGGGCGTAAAAATAGGAGACACTGTAATTCCTGTTTCAAAAGAGGAACTTGAAAAAATAAAGTTAAAATCGATAAAAACAATAGAAATTACGGAGTTCATAGACGCTTCTCAAATAGATCCGCTTTATATAAAGAAGAGAACTACTACATAGTTCCAGAAGAAGGAGCAGAAAAGGCATATTCGCTTTTTAAAGAAGTGCTCGAACTTACAGGAAAGGCCGCAATAGGCAGAGTAGTTCTTCGCGGGAAAGAGTATGTAGTTGCAATAAGGCCTTACAGGAAAGGACTTGTTTTAAGTGTTCTTTATTACAAAAGTGAAGTCGTTCCTATTGAGAACATTGAAGAACTTCAAAGATTAGTGGTTGTTAGAGAAGATGAGCTAAAGCTTGCAAAAACAATAGTAGAAAAGATGAGCAGTACTTTTGAGTGGGAAAAGTACAAAGATAGATACAGAGAGGCTATTGAAAAGTTACTTGAGAAAAAACTATGGAAAATTGAGGAAGGTGAGGAAGAGGGAGAGGAAGAAGAAAAAAGAGAAGGAGATATATTAGAGCAGCTAAAAGCTTCGTTAAAGATTTTGGAAGCTAAGAATAAAAAGTAAATTTTTTGAAAAAAAAAATCTTTGCTTTCCATGTTTTTATAAATCGCTTTTCACGAATTTAAAAATCATGGTTAAAAAACTCTATTCACCAATGCTCGCTTTTCCAGGAAAAGAAAGTGATTTGAGAAGAAAAGACATGATTTATGAGATAAAGTTTGATGGGACGCGTGCCATATGCTATGTTGAAAATGGAAAGGTAAGATTTCTGAACAGAAGAAAAAAGTGGATAGAATATCGATATCCTGAATTAAAAGAAATAACCTCTTGTATTAATACCAATTCCTGTGTACTTGACGGAGAAATAGTTGTTTTTGGGAAAGATGGTAGACCTGACTTTAGACTTTTACAACAAAGAGAGCATGTAGAAAGCGAACTTGTGATAAAGCTTTTGAGTAAAAGATATCCAGCATGCTATGTGGTTTTTGATATTCTTGAGCTCGAAGGAAAAGCGCTACTCGATAAACCACTTCTCGAAAGAAAGCACATGCTTGAAGACATTTTTCAAGATTCTAAATACGCAAGGTTAAGTGTTTACTGTGAGTGTGGTGAAAAACTCTGGAAATTTGTGAAAGAAAAGGGGCTTGAAGGTGTTATGGCAAAGAAAAGAGACTCTCCTTATGTGCAGAAGAGAAGTGAGTTTTGGTTGAAAATAAAAACATTCAAAAGTATGGATTGTATTATAGGCGGCTATACCTTGGGAAAGGGAAAGAGAAAACTTTACTTTGGTGCACTTTTGATAGGAGCTTATACAGAGCGCGGTTTACACTACTTGGGAAGAGTTGGAACTGGTTTTGACGAGAAACTACTGAAACTTCTTAAGAACATGCTCGAAAAAATTCAAACGACTTCATGTCCATTTTACGATTTCGACGAGCCAGATCAAATAAGAAAAAATTCTCATTTCGTTATACCGAAACTTGTTGCGGAGATAAAATACCTTGAAATAACACATGATTTAAAGTTGCGTGCTCCTGTATTTTTGAGAGTTAGGAATGATAAACCTATAGAGGAGTGTGTGATTGACGCTATTTAATGACCTTTAACTCAAAATAAATTTCCGCGGCCGGTATTATTCGTGAAAGAATGTTTTCATAAAGTTTTGGGTGAATTTTAAGGAAAATATTTACTATACTTGGACATTGAAGCCTCTTCTTCACTACCTTAAATTTTGCCTTGGTAGAAAGCTGGAAGTAATATTTTTTACCAGACTTTGTGGTAGGATCCCAGTAATCAAAGGTGTTTAATGTGAAAAAATGTTTATGAGTAGGATCGGAAAATGCAACAGGAGAAGCAAAATAAGGAACTGTAATTTTTAATACACCTCCCGGTTTTGCTATTCTCCATAACTCTTCCATCACTTTAATCAAATTGTCCAAATGTTCAAGAACATTTTTTGCAATAACAACATCGAATTTATTATCTTTAAAGGGATAAGGGAATTTGTTGAGATCCCAAACAACTTCAACGTGTGGAAGCTTTACCATATCAAGATGTACAACTTCTTCAGATTTAGAAACAGGTAAATATGGTCTGTTTCCACAACCAATCTCCAAAATTTTTACTTTTCTCTCGTCCATGAACTACAAATTTAAATTTTTTCTTTAAAATTTTTCTAAATAAATTCATGCAAACAGCAGAAAAAGTGGCTTTATTCTCTCTTGCTTCTATTGGAATAATATTTTTCCGTGTCATTTTTGGAAAACTTTCTGATTTAATTGGTAGAAAACCTCTTCTCATCACAGGAACTTTAATAGAAACTCTCGCCGTGTGTTTTTACACATTCGTTCAAAAACTTTTGCATTTAGCGTGTGCGAAACTTCTTCGGGAATTTGGAAAGAGCATTTCAACAGCCTCTCTTGACGCAGTTCAATCTGAGTATTTTCCCAAAGATGCTATCAAAAAATACGTTCGCAGAGTAGCAATTGCTCTTCCTTCTGGAAGAGCTGTGGCATGTATTCTCGGTATTTTTTCGCTAGT
>JALSPV010000004.1 GCA_026985775.1 Candidatus Aenigmatarchaeota archaeon | reverse complement strand
ATTGTTATTTTTGAAAGACCTGTAAGTAAAGAAGAACTTAAAAAACTGAAGCAGTTAATTGGTAAAATAAGACAAAAAACACCAACAAGGGTTCTGCACAGAAGATCTGATTTGGAAAGGATAAGGGAAGTTAAGGAGATAAAGTGGAAAGTTCTAGGTCCGCGAAAGATAGAGCTTATAGTTAAATGTTCGGCAGGACTTTACGTTAAGGAGCTTGTTTCAGGGGATAATGGAAGAACAACACCTAGTGTAGCAGAAATACTTGGGGTAAATGCTCGCGTTAAGGAACTAGATGTAATAAAAATAGAGAAGGTGGAAATATGATTAAGTTAACAGATCCTAACACCCTCGGCTTTATTGCATTCATTTGTTTACTTACGCTTATTGTTTGGAAGAAAAGGAAAAAGCTTGATCGCGAAGGTTTAGTAATTCTTTACAGGACGCGAAAATTTCTCGAAGTTTTGGAAAGAATTGCAAATGCATCTCCAAAAGCTTGGAAAGTTCTTGCAACGATAGGGATAATTGTTTCTTTCTGGCTCATGTTTCGTGGACTGGAATATGTTTTTTCAGCCGTTACGATGGTAAAAACAGGTGTGCTTAAAGAACCTGCTTTAAAGCTTGTCTTACCAGCTCCTGTACAAGGAGCTGAAAGCTCAATAGCTTTTGTTCTATTGCCTTGGTGGATATGGGTATTGGTTGTGTTTTTCATCATGTTTCCGCATGAAGCCATGCACGGAATAATAGCTCGTGTAGAGAAAATAACACTCAAATCTGTTGGGCTATTACTTTTTTTAATTTTTCCGGGTGCATTTGTCGAGCCAGATGAGAAAAAATTTAAGAAGAAACATCTCTTTGCTAAACTCCGCGTGCTTGCTGCTGGTAGTTTTGCAAATGTGATTGTTTCTTTGTTTGCACTTTTTCTTGCAATGTGTGTGTGGAATGTTGTGGTGCAAGGAGTTGTAATAGAAAAAGTTCTCCCCAACAGCCCTGCACAAAAAGCCGGAATACATCCTGGTGAGATTCTGATGTACTTTGACGGAAAGAAAATAGAACCAGAATTTCAAACCTACTATTCACTCGTAGTTATGCACAAAAATGCACCTCTTCTATCAGCCACTTATGCCCTGCTTGACGTACTGACAAATAAAACTTTCAGAACCTACGCATATAAACCTGGAGAAAAAGTTAAAGTCTGTACAGATGTGAGGTGTTATGAAATAAACCTTTCTTCTCACCCGCAAATAAAAGGCGCACCATTCATAGGGATTGAAATAAATCTCGGTATTAACAACAAAGTGTTAAAGCCCCTTCTTGACTTTCTCTGCATACTTTCTGCTCTAAGCTTTGCAGTGGCTGTAATAAATATGCTTCCAATTTATCCACTTGATGGTGGGCGAATGGTAAGGGAGATTCTTGAAAAGTTATTTGGTGAAGAAATAGGTAGAAAAATAACCGTGGTTATCTCGCTTTCTGTTTTTGTGCTTTTGCTTTACACGGTGTTTGGACCCGTTTTTGGTTAATCACTCCCCGCAACCTTCATAACCCCCTTCTCCCAATCTTACCATGATTAAATCTAAGTCCAAAGCAATCTCAGCAGTAATCTCCGTAATACTTCTTCTCCTCATCGCGATAGGATTAGTTTATACAGCCTCCTCATGGATAAGCTCTTCCAGGAGCTCTACATAAGAAACTGCGGAATGGAAGAAAATGCAGTCGTAACAAACGATTCAATAAGCGTATACGTAGATGGAATAAAAGTTAATCACGATATGAACCCGGCTATATTAAAACTGGGAGAACTGGGAGAAATAACAGTAAAAGACCTGTGGAAGTTTTCTTTGGGAGAACATGTAATAAAGGTTGTTTCCGGTTCCGGAATAGCCATGGCAGAAAAACCTGTACGGAACAATTTACGGCGCAAAAATAGTAAAGGGAAAATTCGGAAATGCTCTACAATTTGATGGCGTGGATGATTGTGTGGAAATCCCTGATATGCACAGTAATTTTAATGATGAATCTGTGACTATTTGTTTATGGTTTAATTATCAAGGAGATAATGGTGTGCTGGTTGATGAACTTGGTCAAACTGCTATTTCTACTGGTTGGCATGATAGCCAAATAGAGGTCGTTAATGGAGAAGTAAAAGTAAGAGTTTGGAACTTGGCTTCTGTTAATTTAGGAAATGCTAATAACGGTTGGAATTTTGTTTGTTTGAGGTATTCAAAGCCTGAATTAAAATTAGATGGTTTTCTGAATGGTCGGTTTAGTCTAACTTATGTTAGTGGTGATAGGGCGGCCCCTTGGGAGTACGGATATGGATTATACTATGCCTTTGCTGTTCACGATACTACCAACTTGGGTGATGGAAGCTATTTCAACGGTCTAATAGACCAAGTAATGATATTCAATAAAGCTTTAACTCCGGATAAAATTTACTGGATGAAAGAGGTTGTATAACCTCTGTCTTTTTATACTTCTTTATCAACTTTACTTTCATGCATCAAAAAATAACTGTTTACTGCATGGTTGTTCATAGAAATAAAATTCTTGTTCTTCGCAGAAAAGAGCCAGATGTTTGGGAATTCCCCGGTGGAAATATAGAATTTGGTGAACACCCTAAAATAGCTGCGGTAAGAGAACTTGAAGAAGAAACAGGAATAAAGGCTGAACCAGAAAATTTAAAGCTTCTTTGTGTTTCATCCTGTGTCTATCCGGATGGAAGGACACAGCAGATTCAAGTACTTTACGTGTGCAAGCTTAAGAAAGCGCCAGAAAAAATAGAGTTAAGAGAGCATATTGATTATAAGTGGGTTTCCCTCGGAGAACTTCAAAATTTTTCTCCTATTGCTTTATCGGTCAGTACCTGTATGAATGACATACAAAAATATTTTCTCGGGAAAACCACACAAAATTTTACAGAAGAAAGTATTTTTATACATTTGGTTGAGGAAATAGGAGAAATAGCTCGTGAGATTGTGAATAAGGTCACAGGCAGAAAAGAATTTTCCAACGAAAAACTTGGTGAAGAGATAGCAGATGCATTGCTGTTTCTTTTGCTACTTTCAGAAATAGAAGGTATATCAGTCGAAAAACTTATGGAGAATGCGAGAGAAAAACTAAGAAAAAAACTAAGCGAATACCTCGGGTAAATACCTTGGTTTGATAAGTACACCTTCTTTCATGAGTTTTTTGCATAATTTCAAATTTTCAGTGTTCACTTTTCCCACGTAAAGCAGCTTTACTTTTTCTTCTCTTTTACCCTTTCTCAATAATTTCTTTATTTCTTCTCTCCCAGCGAAATACACATAATCCTTTGTAAACCCGCCGTTTTCGTTTCCGCCTCTGAACACACGTGCAGTGCATAAAAACGCTTTGTGTTCATTAATTCCAAGTTCTACAAGTTCTTTCCATACAGTGTAAAAATCGTGGCCATTGAGCATCTTATCTATTGCCACGACATAAGCAGCACGAAGGCATATGTCTCGAGGAAAAGAGACATTGTATACGCTTTCTAGATAGAACGCTAACCCTTCTTCTGTTTTTAAGTAACGAGGAAAACCCACTTTAAATATTCCGAAAGGCTGTAGCTCTCCGTTGCATCTACGAAAAACATGGCAACAAATCTCGTGAACCACAAGTTTTTTAACTTCGCGCTCGCTAAATTTTCTGTTTTTTGGTATCTGTATAACCTTTTTGTTCGAATCAACATTAACAGTATCTCTTTCGTCAAGTTGTATTTTCCAGCCTTTTTTGTGTAATTCATATCTTTTAAGTTCATCTTCCATCATTTTTACAACTTCTTGCGGTGAAAGGGATTTTTCTTCTTTTGCTGGGAAAAGGTTTTCCTCAACAGTTTTTATTGCTCTCTTAACACACGCACGTGAAGGTTTTCCGTAAACTTCTATAGAGTATTCAAGAAATTGTGGTGTACCTCTTGATAAAAGCATGTGGTGAATTAAAATTAGCTCACGGAGCTTATTCTCATAAAGTCGTTCAATATTCCCTGAAAATTTGTTTTCATGGTACTTAAGCGTTTTTTCAAGTTCTTCAATTGCACTTCTGGGAGAGAAATCTATTGGTGGGTATTTGAATCGCGGGCGATAATGTGTTTTTTCTCTAAAAAACCTTTCCTCTTCTTCTCTGAAATTAACAATACCCAAATAGGTTGTCGGAGATATGCTACACTTTTCAAGAATTTTATCAATACCTGCAACATTCATAAATAATCTCTCCCTTATCTTAAGTTTTTATACATTCCTTGCAAATTTTTCTCATGTGGGAAATAAGGAAAAGATTCAAAGATTACGAGCAAAGAAAAGTTTTTGCTGGTGTTCTGGACGAGCAGACCCTCTTTACTCTTTACAAACTCTCTAACAAAGGGGCGTTTGATGTACTCTACGGTTTTGTGAAAAAAGGTAAGGAATCAAGTGTAATTCTGGCGGAGCAAAAAGACGGTAGATTTGTTGCTGTAAAGGTGCACGCAATAAGTGCAGCTACTTTTAAAAGAATATGGCCATACCTTGAGGGAGATTCAAGGTTCTATAATATTCGACATAACAAGCGAGCGGTGATTTTTGCTTGGTGTAAAAAGGAGTTTAAAAATCTCAGTACAGCATATAAAGCAGGTGTGCTCTGCCCTGAGCCGGTAGCACAGCTGAATAATGTTATTGTCATGGAATTTCTTGGAGAAGATTTAACTCCGGCACCGAGAATGTGTGATGTAGACTTCGAAGACGAGAAATTAATAGAAAACATATTTAAGGATGTGGTTGAAAATATTAAAAAGCTCTACTCGGCTAAGCTAGTCCACGGAGACCTTTCGTTTTACAACATGCTTTGGTATAAGGAAAAACCTTACTTCATTGACTTTTCACAGGGCGTTCCACTCTCTCACCCAAATGCAGAATACCTGCTGAGAAGGGATATAGAAAATGTTTGCAAGAACTTTGCAAAACTTGGCTTAACGGTTAATCCAGAAAAAATATACGAGGAAGTGGTTTCATCATGAAGTACCAGCTTCAGATACCGCCAGAAAGAAAGCATGCTTTAACCGAAGAATTGATAAAAACACTAGAGGAGAAATTTGCTGTAAAAATAGATGTGCAGGAGGATGGAGTAGAAATAGAAGGCGAAGGAATAGATGCTTTCCAAGCACAAAATGTGTTAAGAGCGGTTGCTCTTGGCTTTGCACCAGAGGATGCTTTGCTTTTGCTCAATGAAGACTATACAATGGAGGTAATAGAAATTCCCGGAGATGAAAAAAGGAGAAGGCAAATAAAGGCAAGGCTAATAGGCACACGGGGTATTGTCAGAAAAAATATAGAACGATATACATCTTGTAGAATAAGCATATTTGATAAAACGGTAAGTATAATAGGTCCTGTGGATAAAGTGCCAATAGCAAAAAACGCGCTTGAAATGATAATCACCGGTAAGGAGCATGCGACGGTTTATAAATACCTTGAATCTCTTCGAAGAAGAGGTGTGCTCGAATGAGTGAAATAGCGAAAAAAATGGCAAAAAGAATGCGCGAGATTAGCGTTGCTGAGTTTTTCGAAAAGAACAGACACTTACTTGGTTTTGATAATCCGTCAAAGGCTCTTTTGATGGTTGTAAAAGAAGCTGTGGATAACTCTCTTGATGCATGTGAAGAAGCGAGAATACTTCCTGAAATAACTGTGAAAATTTCTAAGCTTGAAGAAACAAGGTTTAAAGTCGTTGTAGAAGATAATGGTCCGGGAATTGTAAAGGAAAAGGTTCCGCATGTTTTTGGAAAACTTTTGTTTGGAAGTAAATTCCATCTTGGAAGACAGAGCAGA
>JALSPV010000003.1 GCA_026985775.1 Candidatus Aenigmatarchaeota archaeon | reverse complement strand
AAGCACCACTCGGTGCAATAGACCACGCTTCGTGTTTTTCGTTTTTTAAAACTACCTTTACAGTTTTTTCTCCTCGCGAATTGAAAGCGGGAAAAAGCTTAATTTCCTTTATCATAGCAGGCTCTTCACCTTTTCCTCAAGTTCATCAACAGTAAACGGTCTTGCATCGTATCTCAGAATTACTTCGCTAACTTTTATACCATGCCATTTTAACCATTGTGCAAGCTGGCCCGTTGAATTAGTTTCTGCAACAATAACCTTCTCACATGAATTAAGCTCAGCTTTTAGTTTTTCTTCTGGAAGTGGGTAGAGAAAAACAGGTTGAACTGCCTTTATTCCAAGGTTTTCCGCTACTTCTACTGCAGAGCCTTTTGTAGAACCCCAGAAAACAAGAGCTGTATTACTTTCTTCATTTCCATAAACCTTAACGGCATCTGCCTCTTCGTTTGCAACGTAATTTTCTATTGTGTGCATCTTTCTAAGTCGTTTTTCAAAACCTTTTTTCACAAGCTCAGCATCTTCTACAGTTATTCCAAATTCATCATGCTCATAGCTGTTTATTTTAACCACAGCATTTTTGGTTCCAGGAAAAGCGAGTGGCGAAATGCCATTTTCTGTCTGCAAATAGCGCTTATATTCTCCTTCTCCGTTCCAGAGTAAAGGTTCTTCAACAGAAACGGAAAAATCTTTTATTTCGCATGCAAATGTACTCTCGCTCAAATGCTTATCGAGAAGTAATATTACAGGAACCTGGAATTTCCATGCAAGATTCATCGCTTTTGCACTTAGTAAGTACGCTTCTTCAGCATCTCCCGGAGCAAGAACAATTCTTGGAAACTCACCGTGTCCTGCAAACATCGCGAAAAACAAATCCCCCTGCATCGTATAAGTTGGTACACCTGTCGCTGGAGCAGGGCGCTGGGAGAGAATTGCTACAAGCGGTATTTCTGCCTGTCCAGATAAGCTTAAATGCTCAACCATAAGTGCAAACCCACCACCTGAAGTACCAACAGCTGTTCTTACGCCAGCGTACGCAGCTCCTTGCGCCATACCTATTACGGCTATTTCGTTTTCTGGATGCACGGCTCTTATTCCCAGCTCATCTTCATGAGCAGCTAAATAGTGCAAAATACTCGAAGCTGGTGTCATGGGATATGCTATGTAAAGCTTTAAGCCACCTTTAACTAATCCCAGCGCCGTAGCTTCGTTTCCTGTTAGAAGATATTTTTTCTCGTTGCCTAGCACATTCAGCTTGAAAATACCCTTTTTTCCGAATTTTTCAATTTCCTCATAACCCTTTTTTGCAACTTTTATGTTTTCTTCGACTTTTTTCTTGAGGGTAGATTTAATCACATCCTCGATTATGCTAAACTCCGCGCCAAAAAGTGCAGCCAGAGCACCGAGTGCAATAACATTTCTTACTATTAGCGGAAGATTCTCGCTTTTTGCAATCTCGCTCATCGGGATAGCAAGAGCATTTTCTCCTTCAAAAGAACAACAAGAAGAGTCAAAAATTACGATACCATCTTCGGTAAGGCTGTTAGCATGTTTTTCTATTGTTTCTTGATTAAGTGCTACGAGCACGCTTATTCTCGATTTATGTGCAAGAATTTTTTTCTCACATACCCTTATTACAGCAAAATTGTGACCGCCTCGAATCAAAGATGGATAATCCTCATAGACAAAAGCATAATATCCAAGCCTGTTGAAGAACCTTGCAATAGCATTTCCAGCTTGCTTTATTCCATCTCCCGCCTGCCCACCGATTAGTAAACTTACCTCTTTCATTTTAAATGTAGTGAAAAAAATTGTTAATAAAGCTTTTTGTGATGCTCTTCCAGATTTTCTTGAGGAAAACTTAGACACTTGTGGCAAGCTCGTATACTTTTTCCACAATTTTTCTTGCAACGTTTATTCCTGTTGCATTTTCTATTCCTTTTAAGCCTGGGTATACATTAACTTCTATTACGTACTTTTTCTTTCCAGGAAGAATATCCACAGCTGCTACTTTCATTCCAAGGGCTTTCGCCGCACGAAGCGCAAGATCTCTTTCTTCGTCGCCTGCTTCATATTTTTCACCTACACCACCGGCAGCTATATTTGCTCTTCTCTCTCCTTTTTTTGCCTTTCTCTTCATGCATGCAACAAGCTCTTCGCCTATTACAAATGCTCTTATATCTTCGCCAGGATTTTTTATGAATTCTTCAACAAAAACAGGTTGCTTGAATGCTTCAAGCATATCCATTATGCTTATTGCAGATTGTTTAGAATCCGCAAACATCACTCCTTTTCCAGCACATCCGTAGAGAAGTTTTAAAACAACAGGATATTTTATGTTTTCGAGAATTTTTTCAAGTGTAGCTCTCTTTAAAGACAAATATGTCTTCGGTATAGGCACATTTGCCTGAGCAAGTGCTATAAGTGTTAAGAATTTATTATGCGTGTAAAGCACAGATTCTGGAGATATTGGTATAGGAATTTTTTGCTCTCTTGCAAAGCAAAGTAGAAGATATCCGAATTTCATATAACTTTTCGGTATCCTTGGAAGTAGAGCATCGTATTCCAGAATGTTTTTTCCTCGATAGAGAATCTTAACTTCTTTTTCGTCGAATTCTAAAACAAGCTTTGAAATAGGAAAATATGTAACTGTTTCAAAAACCTTTTTCGCTTCTTTTAATAACCTTAGTTCACTATATCTTCTCTCTTCTGGGCCCAATAATGCCAATTTCAAGTAACCACCTCTTTATACCGTTTATGCTTTGAGAGATACTTCGCTTTATCATTTCTTTCTTTCTTTCTTTCGCTTTACTAATGATCGAGCTTGCGAGGATTTTGTAAACATTTTTTCCTGTAATCTTTTCGAAAAGCGCAAAATCTGGGAAGAGTCTAACTTCGTTTACGAGAAAAGAATTCCTGTATGGAATGAAATTAACCTGACAGAAAAAGGTTGAAAGAAGGGAGCTTACTTTAAGGCTTTTTTCAATTATCTCTGAAGGTGTGTTGAATGGGGAAATACTTTCACCTTTCTTTTCGCATGCTATTACTTCATCTCCTATTACTAACGTCCATACAAGAAACTCTGGCTTTAGGGGTTTCTCTGCTGTAATTACAGTATCGCGCTTTATTCCCGAAATAAGCTCTGTAAATGTATCTTCGCTTTTTATTGGTATTCTTCTTCCATCAGGGAATTGAAGAATTACAGGAAGCTTTAGCTCTTTTAACACAAAGTTTGCTGCTGTTGCTTCTGAAAAAGCATATACCTTTCTCACACTTAGTTTATGAGATGCAAGGAATCTTTGTATAAGCGCCCTGTTGAAAAATAACCTGAACTTTTCACATGGAATTGACGTCACAGTATAATCGTATACTATCTTTATTATCATGTAAGCAAACTCGAAATACTCTTCTTCAGGTAAAAACACCAAGGAATCAAAACTCCTTAGACCATTTTCCTGCGAAAATGCTGCAGCATCATCTTCACCGGCATAAAGAAGTATAGTTTTCGCATCTATAGGAAAGCACTCTTCTCCTTCTTCCTTAACAGCGTTACATATCCTTTCTGCTTCCTCTCTTCCGCGTTTTGAAAAGTAAATTATTCCAACTTTCATGTTTCCTGCAGAGAAAAGAGTGAAGGGAAAACTTTTAAAACTTCTTTACTACTTTTTAATGGGTATTTTTTTACTGGGATCTTCAAGTATCCTCAACCACAAAATAGCAAAAACAAGAATTGTTGATGTACAAGCAAGAAATATTTCTCCCATTCCTATAAGCAAACCTATAGCAGAGGTTGTCCACAAACTTGCGGCCGTAGTTATGCCGAGAACTATTTCTTGGTTTTTTTCTTTTTCTGCAATGATAGTCCCGGCACCTATAAATCCCATACCCGTGACAACACCAGCAGCTATTCTTGCAGGATCTAAGTTGAATTTCATTGAGACTATCATAAATACGCATGAACCAAGGCATACAAGCATATGCGTTCTAAGTCCTGCGGGCCTTCTTATAATCTCGCGTTCTATTCCTATTAATCCACCGCAAAGTACAGCGAGAAACATTCTAAAGACAAAAACAAAATCTTCCATGAAATTTTTCTTTTTTACAGGACTTTATAATTTTTTTTCATTCAAAATAGGAAAGGCGAAGTTGATATATTTCTTCCCCTGTAGAATTTTCAAGTTTGTATCCATATTTTAACGGAATTTTCTTTTCCTCGTTCACAAAATTATTTAAAATTTTGTGATATTTTAATTTTATGATTATCATAAAATACCCTTCTCATGTCGCTATTTTGGACGACCTCAAAGAAATAAGAAAACGTGCTAATAAATTAACCAACAAATTTTCAGTATATGCTGAAAGTCCTACCAGAGAGAACGCTTTTGAAACAATCAAAAATACGCTTGAAGTACTGGATAAAGCCGAAGAATTTAGTGCAAAAATAGAATATTCTGATTTAATTCGCAGAGAGCTCAGAGAAATGTACAGAAATATCTCTGGTAAAGATAGTTACAACACACAAGAATATCTCATATCTGCTATCCAGTTTTGTGAATATCTCTGTAGAGCAATTGCAAATGGTGGTGAACCGAGAAAAAAGGTGCTTTAAGTGCGAAAAGAAGAAAGACCTTGGGGTTATTTTGTCAACTTTGATAAAGAGCTTGCAAAAAAACCGGGATGGGTAAAAATACTTTTCTTAAACCTAGGAGAAGAGCTCTCACACCAATTTCATAGAAAGAGAGACGAGCTTTGGTACTGTATAAAAGGTAAAGGTAAGGTTTTCTTATGGAAAAATCCTGAAGAATACGGAAAAGTGGAACCAGAGGTAATTGAGTTTGAAGAAGGGCGCAGCATTACAATACCACGTGGAGTTGTGCACACAGCAAGAGCAGAGGAAGAGCTTTATATTCTCGAATTCGGTTTCGGGGAATGCGAAGAAGAAGATATAGTAAGATTGAGTGACAAATACGGGAGGGAGTAAATTTTACTATTCTACAATCTTCCATTTTAATCCATAGTGAATTATTCCACTTTTTCCATCTTCAAAGATTTTTCTGAAAACAGCTTTTACCTTTGTTCCTATTTTTATTTTGGAAAAATCGCCTACAATTTCACCAGTAATTTTAACACCTTCTTTAAGTTCTATTATTCCGACGCAATAAGGTACGCGATGTTCAAAACCAGAAGGAGCAGCATGTATTATGGTATATGTTAAAACTTTACCCTCTTCGTTAAGCTTATATTCTTCCATCTCTTTACTACCACATTCTTTACAGAAAACCTTTGGGGGGAAGTAAATTTTTCCACAGTTTTTACATTTGCTTCCTACAAGCCTATACCTTGCCTGAAACCTTCTCCATGCGAGCGGAACACTTTTTCTTTGAGGCATGAATTTATTATGCTTAAACTTTTTAAATTCTTTTTTCTTTTTATTCTTAGTTTAGCTCTATTGCCCCGGTAGCTCAGTAGGTAGAGCGCGCGGCTGTTAACCGCGAGGTCCCAGGTTCGAGTCCTGGCCGGGGCGCCAAATAATTATCTCTTACGCCCATACCTGCTTAAGTTTTATTAACTTCTACGCCATATACTTGTTCTATGTCTTGTGAAAATTGTTTTTTGAACATTGAAAGAGATTGAGAAGATGATTGAATTTCTGTGGAAAAAGGGATTTGTAAAAGAAAGAAATTATAAAGGAGATGCTGTATACGTATATACTACTAGAGGGGGTGGATTAAAATTAGTGGCAATCAAAGATCTTCTTGAAAAATCTATTTCTCATACCTATGTGTGGGGTATAGTTTTAGAAAAAGTAGAAGGCTCTTTACAAGGCCAGA
>JALSPV010000002.1 GCA_026985775.1 Candidatus Aenigmatarchaeota archaeon | reverse complement strand
TGAAGATGTACTCAGAAACATAGGAGAATCAGCAATTGCAAAAATCCCAAACCTGCTGGGAGCAATAATAATACTGACGATAGGATTCATAGTGGGAAAGCTAATGGGAAGAATTGTCAGAGAACTCCTAAGTAAAATGAAAGTAGACGAATTTCTTTCAGAAGAGAAGTATTTGAACATTAAACCTTCATCTCTCGGAGATGTTATCACAAGATGGGTAATTTATCTTGTAGCAATTCAGGCAGCAACTTCACAAGACGTTCTAGGAATTGAACCGATCTCCAGATTTGTTGCAAGTGTTTACAGTTTTGTGATAGGCGTGGTAGGAGCAGCAATAATAATATTGGTAGGTTACGGAATAGCAGTATACATCAAGGACAAAATAATAACATCAAGAACCATTTATTCTGACATTACAGGAAAGATAGTATTTGCACTGATACTTGTAATAGCAATCACAATGGGCCTTGGAGTAATTCCACAGATGAAGGTAAACATCCTCGAGGACATTATAAAAATAATAGTAGCTTCGATAGGAATAGGAATGGCGATAGCAATAGGTCTTGGTTTGAAAGATGTAATAGCAGATCTTGCAAGAGAATGGGTAAGAAAAGAAGGCCTCATTCATGAGCACAGAGAAAGAAAGAGAAGAAGATGAGTAAGAATAAAACATCTTTTTCTTTTAATTTTTGTTTATGAAAAAACTTGTAATCCTTGGGAAAGGGCATGAAAACATTACTGCCACACATAAGACGACTCTTGAACTCACAAAGGAAAATTATGTAACGAAAAAAGGACATTGTATTGTCGCGATTTCTTGTACGCATGCAGCAAGAGATATTCCATTTTGGCTTTCCAAATGGCTAAGAAATGGAAATGCAATAAAAATTTCAATTTCATGTGGAGATGCAAAAGACGAAATTCTAGCATATGGCTGCAAAGAACTTTTGCTTTCACATCCTACTGATATCGTAATAAGAAAATCGTGCTATATTGATGAAAGAACACTTGCAATACGCGCAAACAAAGCTGCTTATGAGTTAAGTAGAGACCTTGTAGAAGAGTTAAAGAAAGGGAAAAAGGTAAGAATAGAAATAACTCCTGTTACTTAACTCTTATAGCATATTTTCCTGGGGCAGTAATTCCTGCTGCTTTTGCAATTTCGGAATTCTCATCAAAAATTACAATTATACCCTTCCAAGATTTACTAACTTCTGTTGTTTTACAAACAGGACAAACCTTACTCTTGATTATTCTTCTACAAAGTTTACACGCATACTCTTCCATTATGCTTCACCTTCTTTCTTCTCTCTTTCCAGCCAGTGAAGCGCTCCTAAACCAGGTTGTCTCATGGTAAGTCCTATTTTATTTTCTTCCTTCATGCTTATGGAAATTATCCTTGCTCTAACTTTATCACCCTCTTTAAGCGATTTCTTTGTGTTTTTACCTACAAGCATGGAATTTTTTGCATCATAGCTTACATAATCATCCATTACCTGCGAGATGTGTACTAGTCCATCAACAGCACCTATTCTTACAAAAACACCAAATTCTGTCACATCTATTACCTCTCCCTCTACGACTTCTTTATCAACAGGCTTCCAGACAAGCATGATAAAGCGCGATGGAAAATGAACTGCAGGATCTTCTGGATATATCTTCCCTTCCCCTATTTCTTCTACCTTAACAAGAGAAAGGAAAATCCCTGCTTCTCTATGTGTTGTTCCTTCATATGCCTCTTTTATACTTTTTTCAACAGCTTTTTCTATTTCTTCACCGAGTTTCTCAGGAGAAACCCTGATTTCGTCTTCAAGAGTAACAAGCCAATACATGCAAATTAAGGGAGGAAAAGAAATTTATAAGTTTTACCTTTAGCGTCAAATGTTTTAAGTTTGGGGTTTAAACTCCTTTTATGTCAAAAAACATAATTGCTCTACAAGATTTTTTAGGTGGAGTATAAATGGGGTTTTATCAAAGACTTTGTGAAAAATTAAAAGGTAAAATACCTGAAAATCTTTTCGAAAAGCTTCCGCGAACATGTAGAATCACAGGAAAAGTTGCAATAATAAAACTCTCTCGAGAATTGGAAATGTGGAAAAAAGAGATAGGTAATGCTATAATGGAAATTCTACCTGTAAAAACAGTTTGTGTCTTGAAGAGAATAGAAGGGATTGAAAGAAAGCCTATAATAGAAGTTATTGCTGGAAATGGTACTGAAACACTTCACAAAGAACATGGATGTATTTACAAAATAGATGTTTCTAGATTCATGTTTTCCCATGGAAACAAGGCCGAAAAACTAAGAATAATTTCCTTGGTAAGAAATGGTGAAATAATAGCGGATATGTTTGCAGGAATAGGGTATTTTACAATCCCTCTCGCAAAGCTTACGAAAGCAAAGAAAATTTATGCTGCTGAAATAAATCCAGAGAGTGTAAAATATCTTTTAGAAAATGTTAAGCTTAACAAAGTTGAAGAAAAAGTTGAAATTTTTGAGGGTGATTGCAGAGAGATGTGCAAAATCCTCGCTGAGAAAGGCATCAAAGCGGATAGGATTCTGATGGGATATTTATTTGAAACTGAAAAATTCTTACCGTATGCACTTTTAATAAGCAAAAAAGATACCTATATCCACTTTCATTTTCTTTCGAAAGAAGAAGAGATAGAAAACATGATGAACAAAATAAAGCAAATTGCAACCGATTACAACGCAGAAATTTCAATAAAATTAGTGAAAAAAGTAAAATCGTATGCACCAGGGATTTATCATATGGTAGCAGATATTCTTGTTGAAAAATGTTGAAAAGTTAAGTTTTTTATGTGTTTTTAAGAATAAAAAAACTCATGTCGCTTTCCAAAGAACTCCTTGAAATTCTTGCATGTCCATTGTGTAAAGGGGATCTCAAATATGACAATAAAGAAGAAAAACTCATCTGTGAAAAATGTAGATTAAAATTTCCTGTACTCGAAGGAGAAATACCAGATCTTCTTTTAGAAGACGCGTAGAAAAATTTTAAATTTATATTTCGTTAATTTACCTTTTTTATATGGTAGTGTCTGCAGAAATCTTAACATTGAGTATAACCTTTGTTCTTCTATCAATTACGGGCTTTTATGCTTTTTCTCTTACAAAAGTTTCGAAGGAAAGGCTCGTTGCTTTTATTGTTTCTGAGAAAAAATTTTTAAATGAAATTAAGATGTTGCTTTTTTCAATGATATTTTTTTCTATTTCGCTTTTAATTCAAACATTCTATATTTTGTTTACAGGAGATTTGTATTATTCTAATCCGAAAACTAACATAATAGTGATTTTTTTCGTTCCATTTCTTTTAGTTTCGAATGTTTTTCTGTGCATACCTATAGTAAAGTGGTCTAAGAGGGCGAATATATGAATGAGGTTTTCATTATACAACTCCTTGAAGCATCAGTAGTTGTATTTTTAGTGTTCGGTTGTATATTTTCAGTTCTCTTAACAATATTTCTCTATAGACTTTTCAGATTGGCTTCGAAAAATCCAAAACTTGGGATTGCAGCGTTTGGGATCGCAATTTTCAATATTTTAGGTGTAATTTTTTCTAATCTTCTTTGGGCAGATGAAAAAATGATGTATCTCGTTTATTCTATTTCGAGTTTATTGTCCGTATTCTTTTTAATTTTACCTATCATAAAGGTATACAGACTCGAAAAAGCTCTGAAAGAAACACTTTAAATTTGGATGTAGCTCGTCCCTAACACTTTCACTCATCGGTGCTCTTTTTTCTCTTTATGGAGTTTATGTATTAGAAGTTCCCTTTACTATGTGCGCTGTACTTTTTGCTGCCTTAGCCGTTCCGAGCACTCTTGGGAGGATACGAAACACTTCCAGAATTCTAATTTGTCTTGAAGCCAAGAAAATCTCATTTTCTATTATACAGAGTGGCACTAAGTCTTCCAGGAGCAAGTGCAATGGAAAAATATTCATAATAAAAAATAAAACAAATCGAAAAATTGCCAAAATCGCAGAGAGTGCCCCCACATAAAATATAATAAAGAGCTTTTATGTAATCATGCAAAATAGCAAAGAAGGTTATGAAAGCATGTTTCATAATTACTTATATTTGATTTTTCAATCTTCAAAAATTTTCTTATCTTACCTCAATGTCTTCTATCCCGTTACAGTTTCTCTCTATTATTTTTTTCAAAAGTTTTATATTTCCACCGTTTTTACCAATAACCTTCCCTCTAAATTTTGTTTCGACCCAAACGATTACTTTTTTGTCCTTAACTTCTATTCTTTTGGAAAAAGGTATGAGTTTTTTTATGAAAGTTTTTAAATCATCGTCATATTCAAAGAGCTTTATTTCTTTTTTCAAAAGTTTTTCAAGTATTTTTATATTTCCACCCTTTTTACCTATCGCTAAACCCATTTGCCCAGGATAAACAAGAAAAGCCACAGAACCATTGGTTTTATCAATTATACAATCTCTCACTCTGGTACCTGTAACATCTTCGAAAACTCTTATCATATAAATTGTTTCTGTATCAAATTCTCTCATATAATTTCACCCCTCTACTGCCAGTGCTGCTATTGGAAATGGTTTTCCGCAGAAAATTCCTAGATCTCTTCCCGTTCCGTCAAAGACAAATACATCAACTCCTGCAAGTTTTGCATTATATTCTATATCTTTTCTTATAGATTCTGGGCAATTGAGAGCCACTACAACAAATTTTAGTTTGTCTGTTTTCAAGAACCTAAGCACTTCACGAGAACCTATTACAACCTTATTTTCGCTTAAAGCTTTCTTTATCTCTGCTTTGTAATCCATATCTCATCACTTTTTAGGTTTTTTTGCCGGTGGTGAAAATGCAAGCTCCACCATTCCTGTACCGACTGGAACAACTTGATTAATTATAACATTTTCTATTGTGCTTCTGAGCATATCTACTTCTCCTTTAATGGCAGCAGATGTTAAATGTTTTACTGTTTCTTCAAAGTTTGCCCTAGCGAGTACAGAACCCTTAGCACCTGCTATTCCATATCTTCCTATAGGTTTTACTTCTCCGTCTACAGTCATTATATCTGCAACTAGCAATACATGTCTTATATCAACCTCTAAACCTTGCTCTTCTAAAGTGTTACATACCTCTTTAATGATAAGGTTTCTTGCGGCTTCTATTCCAAGAACTCTGGAGACTTCGTGAATATTGTTACTTATGGTTCTTGTCTGATCTACTTCATCCCTTTCAAGGACCTTCTTCAGATTTGAGCCAAGAGTAACAATTACCCATTCACCTTCTTCCCTTTTTATTATCGCCTGTTTTATACCTTTAATTCCTTTAAGATTTAAAGATAATATTTTGTTTTTTATCCGCTGAAGCTCGCGAATATCAATATTTTCTTCTTTAAGTTTTACGCTTATTTTCGTTTTCCCTGCACGTACTTCGACCTTTATATTTTCTTTGATTTTTCTTGCAACATCCTCTGATTCGACTTCACTTGATTGCATAAGCTTTTCATCGAGAAATAGTTCGATTCTTAAGTTGAAAATGTCTATTGCTGTTGAGCGTACAACGTCTCCAATTCTAAGCTCTCTTATTTTATTTGCAAAATGTCTTGCTTTTTCCTTTGTGTTGTACTCTTTCTTAAGATAGATTTTCATCATTGGCGTGGAGGGCTCCTTTCTAGCATCAAAAATTTCTATAAGTCTTGGGAGACCAAGAGTTACCTTTATCTCTGCAGCTCCAGCTACGTGGTATGTTCGCATCGTCATTTGCGTAGCAGGTTCGGAAATACTCTGAGCAGAAACCACACCTATTGCTTCTCCAGGCTCATATTTTGATTTTTCGTAAACTTCTTT
>JALSPV010000001.1 GCA_026985775.1 Candidatus Aenigmatarchaeota archaeon | reverse complement strand
ATAGCTTTGGCTTGCCTGCACAGTTACCGCAGATTTGTAAAAAGGCTGGTTATGATTATATTGCTTTTAGAAGAGGCTGTCCTTTTTTGAAGCCCTCTGAGTTTATATGGAAGGCACCAGATGGAAGCAAAGTAATAGCCCATTCTATGCCGCTTGGTTATAGAGCTGGCTTACATGCTGAAAAATGGGAAGAAAGCATAAAGTTTCTTTCTGAATGTTCTGCAACCAAAAACTTACTAATGCCGTGTGGAAGCGGTGTCACTATTCCCACTGAAAAGTGGATTGAAAAAGTAAAAAGCTGGAAAAAGGAGGAAAAAATAATTTTCTCTACACCTTCTCGCTTTTTTTCTGAGCTTGAAAAAGAAAGAAAAAAGCTTATGGTCTATGAAGGGGAGATGCTTGCGAGAGAAACATTCCCAGATACAGCTTCAAGCAGAATAGAGCTAAAGCTTCTTACAAGAAAATTAGAACGCGTGACATTTGCATTAGAAGAGCTTTGTACAGTTTTTTCGCTGAATAATGAGAAAAATGTTCTGAAAGAGTTGTGGGAAATGCTCTTATTTACAGCTTTTCATGACGCAATTACAGGAACTCTTACTGATGAAAATTTTGAAAGGATTTTTGAAAGGAATAAAAGAGTTTTGGAGGGCGGCGTTCATACTATTCAAAAGACTATCGAAAAAATTGTAAAGGGTGAGGAAGGCAACGCCCCTTGTATAGCTGTTTTTAACCCATTGCCGTGGAGTATTGAAGAATGGATTGAAGCGGAAGTCACACTTGGAAAAGAACAATACAGTGATTCACTATGCGTTATTTGTGAAAACGAAAAATATCCTGTTGAAATAATTGAAAAGAGAGAAGAAAATGAAAAGGTGTTTTTGAAAATAGGTTTTATCGCTTCTCTGCCGCCATGTGGAATCGCTGTTTTTAGAATAGCTGGTGAAAACGTACCTGTGAAAAAAGCACATGAAATCAAAATAGAATTTGGAGAAGAAAAGGGGTATTTTAACATTTTCTTAGGGAAAAATCTTGTTTGCAAAGCCGGGGAAATTGTTGTTGAAGATGAAAGGGGAGATTTGTACACACATTCTTCTAATATTGGGGTAATAAAATCTGAAAGCGGAGAAGGTATAAAGTATCCTTTTTTCAAGATGCTTAGAAAAGAAAGGAAGGAAACTAAACTTCGAAAAATTCTTGAAGAGGAAACAGAACTTTATTTAATTCGTTGGCCTTACAGAGTAGAGCTTGATAGTAACCCAAAAATTCTCAAAGAAAAAACAATGAGAATAAAGAAGAAAGCATTACTATACAAAACTGTTCCAAGAGCCGATTTTTTTGTAGAGATAGATAACAAGTTTCCAGAATGTAGAATAAGAACACGAACTGTTTTTGGTGAAAAACCAACCAAAATTATTTGTGATACACAATTTGGAAGAATAGAGAGAAAACTTGGAAAATATCCTTGCCTAAGATGGTGCAATGTTTATGCTGAGAACAACATAGCAATCGCAAATACAGGAACTTGCGAGTACGAGATTTGTGATAATGAACTTTTCATAACTCTTTTGCGTTCTGTTCCATTTCTTTCTAAAGGCGATGCTGGACCAAGGGTTTATACTCCACTCGCTTTAGAATTGGGGGAGCATAGCTTTGTTTACAGCGTATATTTTCCTGAGAGTGAAGAAGATGCGCATATTCATGGGTGGCAGATAAACTACAAACCATTTGTCATAACATTTTACGGAAAACCTCAATTTGAAAAAATAAGCTTTTTAGAAATTTCTCCTAAAAATGTAATTCTTACAGCTATGAAAGATGCTGAAGATGGAAATGGTGTAGTAGTAAGGATTTACGAATCCTGTGGAAAGAAGAGTCGTGTAAAACTTAGGTTATGGGAAAAGGTTAGACGTGCTTCGTTTTGCAATCTTCTTGAGAAAGAAGTTAAAGACGAAAGAAAAATTGAAATCAATGAAAATGAAATTGTTTTTGAAATAAATCCATTCGAAATAGTTACGCTTAGACTTTTCCTTGAGAAACGACTATGTTTTTAGTTTTTTCTCTCCAAAGTACGAAGCCAGAGCCATTAATACAGCAAAATAATTTAAATTCTTCTCGTGTTACAGCACAGTTTGTAATATGCCCTATCATCCCTTCCTTTTTGCGAATTTCCTTTCTCCCAGTAATCTCTTCTGCTATTTTTACAAGTTCTTCTCCATTTAAAAGTCTTTTAGCGATTTTGTCTGGTAAGTAAAATCCCGGGCCTATACCGAAATAAAATTTTTTGTGATCATAAATACACGCAACAGTAATTGTACAAACTCCATAGCAAGTTTGCATTGCCTCAGCTTCTATTCCAACATAGAAATCTGCCTCTATCTTTTGAGCGAGGGTTTTTACACGATTCTTAGCACCTTGAAATATTTCGTCATCAACGGGCTGCTCGCTAACATTACTTTCAGCTTCGCATGCAATTGCTTCAACTTCTTCGAAAAACTTCTCAAAAGCACGTTTTGCAGCATTTACTTTACATGGATTTTTGCTTGCGACAGCAATTTTCATGAATTAAAAGTTACTGAAAAAAGTTTTTAAATAATCAACATGGACAAACGTTAAAAATACTTCAACCAATATTTGTAAGAGATGATGAGCGGCTCACTTGCTGAAACATGATGAGTTCAGCCTTGGCTGATTTTGCTTTTTTGCTCCAATTTCTTTGCAAACTTTTTCAAAATCCTCTTTCCTTATGTTTAACCATTTTTTTAAACTCATAAAAAACACTTTTATCTACAGCCTTTACCAGTTCTCCGTTTATGCATACTTTCTTACGGTACTTTGGAAGTTCTTTTCTAAGCCCCCATCTCGTAACAATTGGTGGTTGAATCTCGAGAATAGCTTTTTCAACATCTTTACCTTCAAAAATAACTTTCAGAATTATTTCTGCGATGTGATTTATTCTATCTGGTACACCAATTATATCCTCCCTCAGTTCTATTCTCCTGCTTTCTACCTTAAAGCCCCCTTACTTTCAAGTTCTTCACCTATTCTTGAAGTCAAGCCCCTTTTATTGTCCGTTTTATCGACTATTCCACCTATTATATAGCATTCTGCTTCTTCCGTTTCAGAAAAAAACTCTTCTCCACTAGGATCAAGAAGAATAATTTTTTCAACCCCCTTTTTCCTCGAGAAAGCTTTCGAGCGAGGAATAATTTTTCAATGGAATCTCGCTCTTACAAGCAACAATCAGCATATCATCCCACATGTATTTTCTTACAACACCAAGCGTTTGCTTTACCTGGAGAAAAAGTTTTCTTTTTTCTTTTTCTGTATGCGCATTCAGAAATCTACAATCAATTGCTATGTAAGGATAATTTTCCTCTTCCGTTTTTTTTCAAGAGCTGATCTTTCGCAAGTATAATTATCCTTTTCTGAAACTTTTTTCGAAGAAAGAAGTATGGCCTCGTATTTCGAGTCTTTTGTCATGATATTTTTTTAAGATTTACAGTGGGCATTTGTTTTGCTACGCTTGCTTTACAAACACATGCTTTACCCAGTGCAACGAGTAAAGCTGCTTTTTGCAGTGCATCGTTTGCTCTAAAAACTTGCTTCATTGCGATACTCAAATTTTTCACTCCCCTTTCCTTCAAAATTTCTGCAAAAACCTTTCCAAGACGTTTTTTTCTTCACAGGCATTTTCTTTCATCCAAAATTATAAAAGCATAAAGTACAATTCACTCTTTCATGACAAAGGTACTTGCAGCTGGGATAGGAATAACAAAATTCGGTGAACACTGGGAAAAAAGCCTTAGAGAGCTTGCAATTGAAGCTGTGCTTAAAGCCATCGAGGATGCGGGAATAGAGAGAGCTGATATAGATGCTCTTTTTGTTGGAAGTATGTCTCCAGGTAGATTTGCTGGACAAGAGCATGTTGCTGCTTTAATCGCAGGTGAACTTGGGTTAAAATGTTCTGCAACCCGCGTTGAAGCAGCATGTGCAAGTGGTGGATTGGCTATAAGACATGCTTACCATGCCTTGCTTTCTGGAAAGGCAAAGTGTGCTTTGGTGATAGGCGTAGAGAAAATGACGGAAGTTGGTACGGGAGAGGCTATAATTACTCTTGCTTCTGCCGCTGATCAGGAATGGGAAGCATATTACGGTGTTACATTTCCAGGGCTTTATGCAATGCTTGCTCGCAGGCATATGCACGAATTTGGTACTGCTCGCGAGCAACTTGCCTTAGTGGCGGTTAAAAACCATGAACATGGAAGCATGAATCCGATTGCGCAGTTCAGAAATAAAATAACGGTAGAAGACGTTCTTAACTCTTCTCCTGTTGCAGAGCCTTTAAACCTGCTTGATTGCTCGCCGATAACAGATGGTGCGGCTGCAATTGTGCTTTGCAGAGAAGATTTCCTTAAGGTCGAAAAACCAGTTTACTTAATAGGGAGCGGACATGCTACAGATACAATAGCATTACATGAAAGAAGCAGCTTGGTTGAAATAAAAACAACCAAACTCGCCGCAAAGCGCGCTTATGAAGAAGCAGGAATAAAACCAGAGCAAGTAGATTTGGCTGAGGTGCATGATTGTTTTACGATAGCGGAAATACTTGCGTATGAAGACCTTGGATTTTGCAATAAAGGCGAAGGAGGAAAGCTAATAGAAAATGGCGAAACATCGATTAAAGGAAGGATACCGATTAATACTTCTGGTGGTCTCAAAGCATGTGGACATCCAGTAGGTGCAACAGGCGTGAAGCAGGCTGTTGAAATAGTTATACAGCTTAGAGAAGAGGCCGGAGAAAGACAGGTCAAAGACGCAAGAATAGGCCTAACTCATAATGTCGGAGGGAGTGGAGCTACGTGTGTTGTGCACATATGGGAAAAAGGATTTAGCTGAAAAATATTTCTATAATGGGCAATCCGTTTTCGAGAAGTTTTTTATAAAAACTTTATGTGTCCCAGGCTGTAAAATTCCACCCCCCCGAACACCACCCCACCATAAGAAAGAATAACCCTAACCAAAAACTTTTTACCAAGCTCATAACCAAAATTAAACCTTCCATAACCCAAAAATTTTCTATTTCTGATCATTCCCACTTTTTTCTATTTTTCTATTTCCTGAATTGCTTCCTCTGTTAGAGGTAACCCGCATCTCGAACAGAAGCTTGATGTAGTTGGATTAACCATTAAGCAGCGGGAGTACTGATTGACTTCTAAATCCTTGTTGTTGTGGTTTGCCTTAATCCCGTGCATTTTCAGGATTGCTTCTTCAACATCCTCACTTGCTAAATGCACATAGACACCAATCATAGCTTTCATAGCATTCCTTCCTGTAAGTTTTATCCAGAGCGAGGATTCTGGATCTTTTAGTGGATGGTCAGAAAGCCATTCTGAGAGATAGCTTGCCGAATAAATAACTCTGAGCTCCCTTGTAATTGTTTTGCTCTTTGGAAGCCATTGCTCCATATTCATCAAACGACACATCTTTCACCCTCATTGAGCCAATTTCACCAATTCTTGCTCCAGTCTCATAAAGCAGAGAAATCAAAGCTCTATCTCTTGAGTTCATTACATGTTTTTAGCATTGCCTCAAATTCCTCTTCTGTTATGAGGTCATTTGGTGATATTCTGTTTTCCCACCTACTACCCGTAAACCAGTTTATGACTTCTTCCTTTCCAAGCCATTTAAAGAACTTCTTTAGTGTTTTCTTAACTTCACAAGAGTATTTCACTCAACACTCCTTCTTCAACCTTTTTCTGGTAGTGATTTACAACCTTTCTGACTTCTTTCTTTTCCCACTGCTCAAGGTTCTTTGATACTATCTCTAAAAACATCCTTAAC